>DTYT01000094.1 GCA_012961745.1 Kiritimatiellia bacterium
CCCGCCGCCTGCATGACGGTATTGGCTTCCATCAGCCCGTTAGAGTCTTCGGCGCGCACACCGAAACACCAGACCTGGTCGTTGGGCAAGCCGGTCACTTCATAAGAGGTGAGGTTTGTAAGAACCGCAATTTGGTTAGCGAAGACATCGGTAGCCTGGCAGTCCGGCTCGGTGCCGCAGGGCCAGGAAACGCTGCTACGGTAGACATGGTAGAAGATGGTAGTGGATAGATCGCTGGCCGGTTCCCACGAAAGGAACACATTCTGGTTGCTTCCGCCGCTGGCGGTGCCCAGTCCGCTGAACGCGGGCGGGAACTCGTCGGTGACCACGCGGTAGGTGAAGACGTAGGAGGCGTCTTCAATTCGGCAGGCGTAGGCGATCACCGGCAGTCCATAGGAATCGGTTACCAGGACCGGATTGGTGGCGATCCCGCCGTTCTGGGAGAGGCCGGGTTTTAAGTCGCTGCCCTGGAGGCCTTCCCAGACGGCGCCGTCGTACTGCTTGAGATAGAGAGCATTCGGGGCGCTTTCGCTGTTACACCAGGCGACATATACGGTGCCATCCCCGGCGACGCTGATCCGTGGGTGGTAGGGTGTTTCCACGGTACTCTGCACGTCGCTTATGCCGGGGTAGGTAAGGGAGCCCCCGAATTCGTGCCAGGAGCCTCCCTGATAGTAGGCCGCGTATACCTGGGTGTAAGGTGATTCCGGCCCGGTGCCGGGTTCCGTCCAGGTCACGTATATGCGTCCGCCGGGTCCTACCGCAAGGCAAGGGGCTGCGGCTCCCGGTGAAGATGTGGGCCGGCCGAGGTCTTGCCACGATGTACCGTTCCAGTCCCTGACCTGCATCTGATGGCTACCGCCCACCGGCAGGGCCATCCAGGCCACAACGGGATTACCGGAAGCGTCCAGCACCATTGAGGGCTCCGCCGAAGACAGGTACTCGCCGGTGACGCCGTTGGTATGCGAGCCGGCGAATCCCACCCAGTTGGTCCCGTTCCATTTTGCCACGCGGATCTGTTCACGGTAGTCGGTCCCCTGCAGGACCGGCTGTTTCCAGCACACCACCGGCATGCCGTCGGTGCCGACCGCTACAGTGGGAAACGTGGCGCTGTAGTCCTCCTCTCCGCTGAGACCCGCCCCGCTGGCAGAACCGCCCAGTTCCACCCAGTTGGTCCCGTCCCACATTTTGAAGTAGATGTGGGACGGACCGCTCACCGGCGCCGCCTCGGTCCATGCGACGTAGACTCTTTCATTCCATACGGCGACACTGGGGTCGAGCGAGTCTTCCAGAGTTTTACTGATGCCGGTTTCACGGGCCGACTTGTCCAGGTCGAACCATTGTTCATCCAAGCGTTTCCAATACCCGATTTCCGTTTGATCGCCGACTGCTCCCTGCCAGCGGCGGACGTAGATCTGTTTCTGATCGGCGAGGTCATACCCGGAATAGGCCACCACTGGCCACTGGTTGCTGTCCAGCGCCATGCTGGGGTGATCGCCCGCCGCATGGGACCCGACCGGACTGATCCCTTTGGTGATCGCCAAGGCGAATTCCTGCGCATCTGCCGGTACTTGGTAGGCATAGACTCTGATGGAATACTCACCCGGGACCGGATCGCCAATAATGACCTGTTCCACGTTGTTGTAGCGGTCCCCGTAGTCGGTGTTAGTGGGGTCGGGAACGCGATAGGAGGACCAGCCGTCGAGGTCAAACAGATTGCCCACGTAACCCTGGCCGTCAGGCGCGATGACGATCAGATCCAGATCGTTTACCAGACGGACGGCGTTTTCCGGACTGCCCGGTACGTCGGTCCATGCCAAGGTGATCTTCAGTCCCGAATGAGACCCGGTAACGGTGTAGTGATAGGTGAAGGATTGGCCGGTCTCCAAGGGTACCGTATCGGCCTCGTCCAGCCAAACGACTTCGCTGTCTCCGAAGACGCCCGGACCGTCGATCGCGCGGGAAACGTCCACCATGCCCCATCCCTGGCTGACTTTATCCGGCGTAGAACCGTACACCGGGAACTGGTATAGCGCGCGGTTGATCATCCGGGCGCTGTTGACCAGGATGGCTTTCATCATTGCGGGACTGGGAGGTCTGCCGAAGGTGTTGGTGAAGTACTGGTAAATCAGTGCGGCGGCACCCGCGGCGATCGGGGTCGCCATGGACGTTCCACTCATGAAAGCGTAGTTGGTTCCTGAATCGACGTTACCATACCGGTAATCGCGGTTAGGGAGGGGCGGATTCTCGATTTCGTCCGGATTGGTGTCCTTGGACTGAGCCGAAAGCAGGTAGGAGCCGGGAGCCACCACGTCCGGCTTGATACGCAGGTCGGTAGAGGAGACCGGCCCCCGCGAGCTGAACCATGCCACCTCCCAGTCGCTGTCCGATTCCCATATGGAGCCGTAGGCCGGCAGGTTGGTGGCGAAACGGGCCTGCTCCAAGGCACCCACGCTGATTACGTTCTTGGCACATGCCTGCTCTCGGATGGTTCCCGCGATCCCCCCCGAACCCTCCAAGGTTCCGGAGCCCTCATTACCGGCGGCGAAGAAAATGATCATCTGCTGGTCGCCCGCGGAATTCGTGTCTGCATCTCTGACCAGCGCGTCCCAGATCGCGCTTTCGGTGCCGTAATCATACAGTTCGGGGTTTCCCCAACTGTTGGCGGAAATACGGGCCCCGTGGGCGTACTCGGTCCAGGCCGCCTCCGGGGCGGTCCATCCATAACCCTCTACTGCAAACCCTTCCAGCATTACCAGGCGCGCTGCCGGGGCCACACCGGCGAAGGTGTCGGAGGCATACGGTGCCGCGCCGGAGCCGGGAGCCGAGACCACGGTTTCCGACAGAGCCCCATTACCCAGGATGGAGGCCGCCACGTGAGTCCCGTGTCCCACGGCATCCCCGGGGATACCGTCCACTTCGGCGATCAGGCCGTTGGTGTCGGCTTCACCCCCACCGGGCCGGGCCTCGTAGTAGACAATACGGGTATTGAAGTTGGTAGAAGTCGGTTCGGCTGGATTTTCGGCGAAGGCCAAGTGATTGAAGTCGATTCCGGTATCCATGATACCGACGATCACGCCGCTGCCGTCCAGGCCCGGATGGGAGAGCCTGAGAGCCCGCACTCCGACCCGCCGGACCGCCAGATCATTCAGCAGGCCGACCCGGCCGGAAGGCTCGATCCATTCCACCAGGTCGCTCCGGGCCAACTGCACCGCTGCTTGGACCGAGCAGGCAACCGTCGCGAACGTGCGCCCACCTACGCTAACCAGCGAGAGAACCTGGATGCCCTGGGCTTCCAGGACCGGCCGAGCATCTCGGATATCACTGAAGATGATGAGATTGAAACGCCCCTGCTTCAACCCGCTGCTTCCGCCGGGATCCCCGGTTTCCATGAACCGGATTATGCGGGGGTCGAGGCGGTAGTAAGGATGGTAGGGAGCAACCAGATAAACGTTGGTCAGCCGACCGAGTGCGTCGGCTTTGGCGGGGGAGATCCTCACCAGGAGCGTACGGTTCGGTACATAGCCCAAAATTGCGGCGCCAGCCTGGCGCAAAAGATCCTTTTCCCGCCGCCCGATAGGAACCGCGAACTGGACCATGAAGCAGGTGGAAGAGGGGGAAGCCAAATAGGCCTCAGGTAAAGGGACGCCGCGTTTTTCTTCGACCACGGCGACCGTGTCGATAACGGCGTTGCGCAGGAGGATGGCAGGGGCGTCGCGGCGGAGAAGCTGATGGAGGGGCTTCTGCGCATTGCACGGGAGCCCCTCGGGCACGGCGGCGGACTTGGAATATGCACGCGCCTGGATGCCGTCCGACCGGTCGGACGCCTCCCGATTCACCGCGGTGATGGTCGCCGAAGCGACGCGATACCGTCCGTCTCCGGTCCGTTCAAGTACCAGCGCGTAGCTCTGGGTCAGCCGATGGAGAAGCTCTTCCAGGGGCACGCGTCGGTAGTGGGCGGTGATCCGGGTGTCGAGAGAGGGATCGATGTGGATCGGGATACCGCTGGCAACGGAGATATCCCGCAAGATACGACTCAGCGGAACGTCGGCAGCATCCAGGGACATAAGGCCGTCCTTCATTTCAAGCAGGTAGGCCGGAGTTGCACGAGGGCCATTTGAATGGGCCGGTTCCGGCATGAGTGCCAGAACTGCAGCGAGCACGGCGATAGCCGAGCTGCGGGCTAGATACTCAAGCGGGGATCTGGTGGTATTCAACGGGCATAACCTCCACTTGCCAACCGGACAGGATCTCGGTTGCCTGGATGCTGCCGACTGTGATCGGTGTACGGCAACGGAATTCGCATTCCGACCGAAGGTGAGCAAATAAAGTGCCATCCGGCCCGACAATCCCCCGGATATCGTAGGGACAACCGAGTGTTCGGAATCCCCGGCCCCACCCATGCGCGCGCCAAGCACAGGATGCAGCGGATGAGACGTGCGACCGGTGATCGTCAACTTTGGCGGAGGAAGCCATACTATCTTCGCCGGCACGAGTATATTTTGCGGGCGTGCTGAAAGCAACGCTAATCGGGCAGTTCAGCAGTTTTCCCTCCAGAGTGCTCCGCGGGCGGCAATACTGAGGATCGGAACGTGATGAGCTATTTTTGTATTTCTTAAATATGTGACGAGGTCTATCCTGATCGTAGCCGATCACCACGCTGGACCCTCGCGTGGATGAGTTTGGATGAGGCTGCCGACGGGATTCAGGATGCCGCCGCCGGGACCCGGCATCGCTTCCCTCGGCCGGGGCGATGGGAGGCAAGGGTTGGTCTACGAGGCATGGAACTTGCTCATTTGCACCGCAAATGCCCGAGGACAAGCAGTACGCGGTTGAATTCGTAACCACTTCCGGGGGGAGACCGAAGCTCCGGGAGGTGGCCGGTGTTGATCTGGGTGCATCGGCGACCAAGGCGGTGCTGGTGCGGAAGACCAAGGAGGGCCTGGAGGTTACCGATGCCCGGATCCTGCCCCCGCTGAAACCCGGTGACGGCCCTGGCAAGAAACGGCTGGGGATGCCAAGCGGCTGGAAATGCCGCTACGCGGCTCTGGCGGTATCACCGCGCCGGGCGACAATCCGTTATGTCACCCTGCACGGGCGACAAGATGTTCATGCCCGGCTGGAAACGGAGCTGCAGTCCCATCTTTCGATTGAAGAGGATATCCGGGTCGCGTACCGGGTGGTGCCCCATCATCGTCGCGAATCCGAGACCAACGTCCTGATAGCCGGGCTCCCTGAGGCATATGCGCAGGCGGTTCTTTCACTGGTTTCCGCCGGGATCCCGGCCGCCGCCTCGCTGGAGATCTCCGGGGTGGTATCGGTGGGAGCCTTCATGGATTGGGGTCCGCTGGGGACCGAGGAGGGGGCGGTGGGATTTTTGGAATGCGGAGCGTCTTCGACGGTGCTGGCACTTTTCAACCGGCGCAATCTCTGCCTGATGAGGAAGTTGCCTCTGGGAGGCGATGTCCTGGTTGAGTCCATCGTCGCGCGGATGCAGATCGACCGGGACACCGCCGAAAAGATGTTGCAGGATGGCTCGTTTGACATATCACCGCTTGTGGGGGCCATGATGACTGACTTCCTGCAGCAGTTAAAAATTTCGTGCGAGTTCGTCGAGCGCCGGGAAGAAACCCGGGTGGGGAGATTTTTCCTGAGCGGAGGATTGGTTTTGGCTCCCTACCTGAGGGGGCACCTGGAGTCGGAGCTGAGACGGAAGGTCGTTCTCTGGAATCCTTTTCAAGGACTGGGAACCGGGGGTGGCGACTGGCAGGAAGGGATCGCGGGTCAGGAGCCCCGCTTTTCCGCGGCCTTGGGTGCCGCGGTGGGCACCCTGCGTGGGGAGGGGGAATGAATCTGCGGCTCGATTTGCTTAAGGACGAGGAGTTCCGTTTCCCGGGCCGGCTGAGTCGGCCGACGATGGTGAAACTCGGGGCCGGGGCCGCGGCGGCCTTGGTGGCGGCCGTCGTCGTGGGACTGATTCTCCAGGGACGCATCACCCGTGGGCGCTTGCAGCGCGTCAGGGCGAGCATGAAGAAGATCGACGCCTCGTACCAGATAGTACGCGGGATGCAGAAGGACCTCATGGCCAACCGTAATTTACAGAATGACCTTGAGGGGTGGTCACGCGCCCGGCTTTCGTCGGCGCAGTTACTGCGTAGGCTTCAGAGTATCGTGCCTCCTGAGATGGAATTGAAGAGATTCACCTTGGCGTCGCGCTTCGAAATGATACCGCCGCCCAAGTGGAAGAAGGACAGTCCTCCCACGCCCGGGTTGCGGTATACCATGCGGATCGAGGGGCGGGTGATCAGTGCGTTCGCGGAAACGGTGGTGGTTGAGTTCCTGCGCACTTTGAAGTCCGGCGCCGGTTTTGGGGGACTTCTGGAGTCGGTGAAGCTTGAGCGCCTGCACCGGGATCCCACCGTAAGCGCCGGGCGGGAGGCCCGTGTTTTCAGCGTCCTGCTGGAAACGGTTATCAGGCGGATGGAGCCGCAGGAAGAGCGCGCTCAGCATGCAGACGAGGTCAAGCGGTGAAGATCCAGTTTCAGGAACTGTCCAAGGAACAGAAGCAAATCGCGGTGTTGAGCGTGCTGTTGGCAATCGGAATTTCTTATGCGACTTATCGGTTTGCCCTGGTCCCTTCTCTGGGGGCGATGCGCAAGGCCCGGGAGGAGTTGGGGGAGATGGAGAGCCAGCTCCGCAAGGCCGAGCGGCTGATAGCGCGGCGCGAGAGGATCGTGGAAGATCTTGAGGAAAGCTCCGACCGCCTGGGGCAATGGGTGGAAAAGTATGTGGCTCCCCAGGAAAACCGGCTGGCCTGGGCGACAGAGTACATATACCGCATAGGGCGGGAGGTGGGTATTGATATCGAAGCGGCCAGTGAGGTGGCGGTCGGTTTGGTTCCCTGGCAGTCGGCTCCCGAAACGAAGCGTATATTCGATCCGTATGCGACCCGCATCGTTTTTCGCGGGAGCTTCTTTGATCTGGTGCAGTTCCTGGAGAAGGTGGAAAAGACCAATCCATTCGCTATTGTATCCCTGGTCAACATCGCGGCGTATCCTACCGATCCCGAGCACCACAACATCGAGGTTCGACTGGTCTTCCCGACGTGGGCGGAGGAGCGCGGCCCCCGGGACATCCGGTCTCCTCCTAAAGGAGTTCTTCAGCAGGTCGATGCGGGAAGTGGTGCGTAATGTCGAGAGGTTCACGGCCGGTAGCGTCACGCGGATGTGACAGCCAGGAGACTCGGCGCGCCGGCCGTCCGGCGCAGGTCCGGTTCTTGCCTGTTTTGACTTGGAATAGCCAAAGCCGAATGGGTAACATCATCACAGTGTGATGCAGACGACGACCGCAGAGCGGCGGAGGGCCGACCTATGAAAAACTCCGCGATTGTGGTATGCCTTGCAGTGTCCCTACTGTCGGTGTCGCAGGCATGGAGTCAGTCGGCAGGGAAAGAGGGAACTTCCGCTACCGACGTTCTTCTGGAAGAGCTGGTAGCACCCGGGGAATCATTCCCGGTCCGGGAGACGGCCTCGTCTACGGATACTGCGCATGGTTCCGGGGAGGCATTTTCCGGTATGCCGGCAGAAGGCGAGCCCGGGCCCGCGGAGGAGGGCAGCCCCCCGGAAGCGGAAGGGCCGGAAGCCGCTGAAGTCCAATCCACTGAAGCCGCCTCCGCCGGGGCAGCAGAAGAGCTTGGGGAGAGCGGCGGGCGTGCGGGAGTCGAAGAGGCTGCCGGGCCCCCGGAAGCGCCGAAGCCGGAGGAGGAACTGATCGAGATCGGGTTGCAGAAGCCGCCCCCCCCCGGCATGGAGGTGGAGCCTTCGGAGGAGGCGGAGCGGAACCTCATTTCTCTTTCCCTGGATAATGTCCCCCTGCAGGACGTGATCCGCATGTTCACCCGGATCTCGGGTGCCAACATCGTGGCCGGGACCAACCTGCAGGGAACGGTCACGGTCAGTCTGCAGGACGTGGAATGGCAGCCGGCGCTCCGGGTGATCCTGGATTCCGTGGATATGACCATGGTGGAAAAGAGTCCCGGCATTTTCGTGATCATGTCCAAGGAGGAGATGGCGACCGAGCCGGTGACGGTCGAGACCATCCAGCTGCGTTATACCACGGTCTCCAACGTGCTGCCGATCGTCAAGCAGATGCTCATATCCAGCAACGCATCGGTTGCCGGGTTCGCTTCGGCGAACTCCATAGTAGTCCAGGAGACCGCCAGCCGGATCAGCGAGATCCGGAAGACCGTGGCCAAGTTGGATGTCCCGCGACCCCAGGTCTTCATCGAAGCCAAATTCGTGGAACTGAACGACCAGGCGATAAAGGACTTGGGTATCAACTGGCAGGTGCTCAGCGGATATACCATCGGCCTGCGCAGCCCGGCCTTTTCATGGGCGCGCAGTCGCCGGAAAGAGAAGGGAACCGACGAATATTCCCGCCGTACTAGAACGGACTACGAGGGACGAAGCTACACCGATAGTGATACTCGGAACGATCTCATCCAGGACGCATACGCCGAGGGCAGCTATGCCGCCTCTTCTTTCACACTAGTGGGCGGGGTGCCGAGTCTGACTTACCAGAGCAGCGAAGGCAGTATCAGCGCGCGGGGCCGCAATTTCAATTCCTTCGACCTTACAGAGGGTACGATTGACACTGTTCCGACCAGGGAACACGTTATAAGCGACGTATCCCAGAGACTGACCGAAAGTCTGATCGAGAGCGGCCGCCAGGTAACCGAGAGCGTGCTCACGACTACCGAAGAGCTGCTCTCCGCGATCCTCACGGCAGACGACTTTGCGGTTACCTTGAGCGCCTTGAAGCAGAACAACGGGGTGGACATCATTTCCAATCCGCGGATCATCGTCGCCAGCGGCGAGACGGCCACCATTCATGTCGGGGTCCAGGAACCCAACATTCAGGCCAAGCCGCAGGGTGATACCGGCACCGCCTACGTCTACGGGCTGGATGAAGGGCAGCGCTTTTTCGACGTGGGAGTGAAGGTTTCGGTGACTCCCACCGTGAACACCCGGGACCGCATAACGGTGCGTATCGAGCCGGAACTCAGCCGTCTGCTCACGCCTGCCCGCGTGGAACAGGTGGGGGTTGAGTTTCCGCGTATCCAGACCCGGAAGATAACCACCGAGTTCAACATTTCCAGCGGCCGCACGGTGGCCATTGGAGGGCTCACCCAGACATCCGACCGGGAACAGGTGAACAAGATTCCTTTGCTGGGAGACATTCCCATAATCGGCAAGTACCTGTTCAGCCACCGCCATACGCAACGGGAGCAGGACGAAGTGATTATTTTCGTGACCGTGGGCATGGCGGCGGCTGAAGACCTGACGCAGGTCAGCGGCATCCCCTCGGGGGGCAGACTCATTCACGAACGCCTCGCCCGGGAGCGCACCGCGAATGAGTGACCGGCGGCGTTTCCTCCAGGTCGGTGGGCCATGAAAAGAATCACGTGGGGCGAGTTGCGGTATGCGGTACTCCTCCTCATTCTTCTTGTAATGGCCCTTTACGCCTCGTTCGAGAGCGTTTCCTTCGTAGAAGATCTCATTATCGACGACTACCTCAACCGGGCGGGCGAGAAGCTGGCGGAGATAATCACTGCGGAGGAGAGCCAGCTACGGCGGCTCGTCCGAGAGGTCTCCTCGCGCGTCTCCCCGGAAGAGGGGCCC
>DTYT01000095.1 GCA_012961745.1 Kiritimatiellia bacterium
CGGTGGTCTCTTACACCACCTTTTCACCCTTACTCCGGATAATCTCCGGAGCGGTCTGTTTTCTGTGGCACTTTCCGTACCCATCGGTATGGCGATGGGCCCCCCAGCTTGGCCTTCCGCCTTGCTGGGGCATCCTGCCCTGCGGAGTCCGGACTTTCCTCCCCTGATACGGGGCGACCAGCCGCTCCCATCCGGGGCTCCATGAATATAGTCAATCTGGCTTCCAATACAAGATCCGGCCGCAGTACGAACAGGTCTGGACCTTCAGACCCTTCTTGGCGTCGTAAATCACCTGCATAGGCAGTCGCATGTGGCAACCCCCGCAGTTGCCGTTCTCAATGGGAACTACGGCATAATCCCCCACGTGTTTCAGTATACGCTCGTACCTTTCCCGCAGCCTTGCCGGCACCTGACCAGCAATATCCTCGCGGTGGCGTCGGATGCTTTCCTCCTGCTGTTTGAGATCCGTTTCGCGGTCCTTCAGCATGCGCAGATCCGCCTCCAGAACGCCCTCACCATCCTTCACCTCCTTTTCCGCCTCAGCCGCTTCACGTTCTATTTGCTCAAGGGCTTCCATCCTATTCAGCTCGTCGTCCTCCAGTACACGGATCCGCTCCTCCATCTGAGCGATCTCCTTCTCCAGAGCCCGGTATTCCTCATTGCTCCTGATCTGCATCTGCTGCTCACGCAGCTTGCCCACCTTCTTCCTAACGTCGTCAATCTCCGCCTCAAGACGACGGACATGCAATGCCCCCTTCTTGACCCCTTCGCGTGCCCGCTGCAACAGCTCCTTCCTTTTTTCCAAAGCCTCCTGCGCCCGCTTTCTCAACCGAGGAAGCTCGCGCAACTTTTCGCGGATGATGGATAGCTTCCGGTCATATTCCTGCAGCTCAAGGAGAAGGTCTAGGCTATCGGCAATCATGGCACACATATGCCGGGTAGTCTATCTGCCGGATCCTACAAAGTCAACGTGTACCGGGACTCAAGGGATAGGCGACGATGCCCGGGCACTACCACCGGTTCCTGCGGTGCCCCAGGGAGGAAGAACGGATCTGCAATTCAAGACCGAAAACGATATTCCGCGGAGGGATCTCCCGATTTCTTACTCTAATCCGTTCCAAGAGCAAGCGGGAGCATTCCCGCCCCATCTCGCGCATGGGCATTCGCAGCGACGTCAACCCCAAGCTCTGGGCGGCAGGCTCATCGTCACAGCCGGTCACCATCACATCCCTGCCAGCCTCCAGCTTACGTCTCCGCAAAGACTCCAGCACACCATAGGCGGTGGAGTCGTTGAAACACACAAACGCATCCGGAACCACGTCACTGCGTTCTAAATAGGATTCGGCCGCGTGCAGCCCGTCTTCCGGGTTAAATCCCGCCTCGATCACCTGGCCCGAAAGGTTGACATGCGCTTCCATAAATTTCTCGAAGGCGTTCCGGCGCTCTTGCCCATCAAACACGTCCTGCGGTCCGGCAACATGAATGAACGACCGACATCCTATCTGCACGAGGTGATGAAGCAGTGCCGTAAAGCCCTTCTCGTTGTCCACTGTGACGGAATCCACGGCCTGCCACCTCTGGGCTCCTTCGGGAGGGCGCGCAGCACACAAAACAGCCGGCAACTCGAGCTTGCGTATACCTTTCCGGAAAAAGGCGCGCGGGGGAGCCACGACTACGACTCCATCCGCCCGCCCCTCCCGACAGAAGCTTCTCCACAGGTCGAACAGATCGTCCGCGCCATGCGCGATGGATGTCAGAAGGTGCGCCATGTTTTTGGAGGCCACATCGTCCATACCCCGCAGCACTTCCGCATAAAAGCCGCTGTTGATTTCCGGCACCAGAACCGCGACCAGCCCGGTAGGTCCTCCTGCAAGTCCTCGCGCAAAGAAATTCGGTTGATATCCGCGCTCCTCAATGACTTTCTGGACACGCGCGCGTGTCTCCGGAGAGACACTGGAATGGTTCGTCAAAACGCGGCTGACAGTACTCTTGGAGGTCCCCGCCAGCTCAGCGATCTCGCGCAAGGTCAGGTTTTTCCGCCTTCGCACCATCATCGGCCAGTATAGCACCATCCGCTGCCTTTGCCATACTTTTCCGGGCCGTCATGCGGACCAGCCGGATGTTCCGCAGATTACCGGCTCCTTCCTTGGAGGTCGTCTGCCAAACCGCGTCAAAACAGTGGGGCCCTGGCTGCAAGTGAATTGTTCCCAGTCCCACTTCGTGAAACCTGTGCCATCCTCCGGTGGAATACAGAGTTTTCCCCTGCCGCAGGGAACCGTCCACCGTAAGGGTGAATCGGGTGGCATCGTGAGGCGATGAATACACCACCACCACGTCATATTGGCCCTCGGGGATAGACGGAATCCGCCATCGGACAGGAGCACGACTGCGCCAGAATCCGATGTCCGGGACATCCTGGTCCCACTCCACTCGAAAAGCGCTGCGCTCGGGCAGTTCGGCAAGAAAAGGCCCAAGAACGATCTCGGAAGCCATGGGGTTCGCTGGCTCGTTAGTTGAAAGGATACCCACCACTCCGCGCAGGTTAATGAATGACTCTGACTCTCCCGCCGGCCGAATGCGGAGATAGTGACGCCCGGCCTGAATCCGCCAGATCCCCAAACTGAAAGGTTCATAGCGCCTCCAGCTGCCCGTCGAATGTATGGAGTAATTGGCCAGATGGACTCCGTCGAGAAATACAGAGGCATTACAACCATCCCCATCATGCGAAAGCACAAGCCTCAACTCATAGTTCCCGTCCTGAGGAACATCCAGTGCGAAAACCACACTGTCACCGCCAGCCCAGTACCCGATATTGGGAGGAGACCATTGCCACTCGATTCGCAACTTGCCAGGGGTTCCCGGCAATAGGAATGCCGATCTCAAATCCGACACGAAATGACTGTCCCAGAGGCCCGAAGCAATTTTCTCCCCCCAGCGGCGGCGCCAGGACAGAGCGGTCGCCATGGTACGATTAATCTCTAAGCGGTCTGACCTCAGACCCAGTATGAAGTCGGTCACCTCGCGGGGCGTGACCGCTGACAGAACCAGGGGACGAGGCTCGTCGACATAACCCACAATGCCCCAATTGACATCACGGTCCAACATTAACACCTTGAAACTCCACATCGACCAGGGCCACCCATAGTAGTCAAACACCTCGCAATAGCGCTTCAGGAGGTCCGCCCCTCCCCGTCTCAGATCAATCGTATTGAACTCCCCGACATAGAGGGGAATATCGTAAGCTATCCCGGTTCGGGCGAACTTCGGAATAATCCGGCCCGCGGCGCGAAAGCTCTCGCCGGGGTTTGATGGATAGTAATGGAAGCTGAAGACAACATTAGACCAACCTACACTCTGCGGGTTGGGAAACTTGTGGAGCCCCTGGAACCCGTCCTCCATGAAAATAATATGCCGGCCGTCCACCCCCCTTATCGCAGCGTACAAACGATCGTAAAATGCCAGCAGTATATCGAAAGGCGGCTCAAAGGGCTCATTCAGTAGGTCGTAGCCTGCAACAACCGACCGATCCCGGTA
>DTYT01000096.1 GCA_012961745.1 Kiritimatiellia bacterium
CATCCCCGGACAGCAGAATGCCGCAAAGCTCTGTCCGGCTGACCCCCGGAAATGCAAGGTTAGCGTATCAGGGGGCAGACCTTTTCCCCCGTGACGGCGCACAATGTGGCTGGAGATCAGCGTGCCGGCGGTACGGTGGACATTGCGGATCGGCATCTCGATCCGGACCGGGGCGCCGTCCTCAACGGCTCCGCGGACCTTCGGCAGTATCTGGTGGTCAATGGCCGTTTCCAGTTCGTGCCGCTGCGCCGCCGTCTTGCGTACGGCGTCCGATGGGGCGTCCGGGCGATACAGAATGCGGGAGAAATTCAGCCCCCGGGCCTTCCAGAAATCGATCGCCGGGTCCATGTCCAGCAGATCCGACCGGCCGATCAGGTCATCGAAGCGACGGAACCCCAGTTGGGCCATCAGCTCGCGGACTTCGCGCGCAACCATGAACATGTAGCTGGTCAGGTGCTCCGGCTTGCCGCGGAAAAACCGCCGCAACTCGGGATCCTGGGTGGCCACTCCGACCGGACAGGTGTTTCGGTGGCAGCAGCGCATCATGACGCATCCCAGCACGACCAGTGCCGCCGTGGCGAATCCGAATTCTTCCGCCCCCAGCAGAGCCGCTATGACCACGTCACGACCGGTGCGCATTTGCCCATCCACCTGCAACCGCACGTAACGGCGAAGATCGTTGACTACCAGAGTCTGCTGGGTTTCTGCCAGTCCCAGTTCCCACGGCAGACCCGCGTGGTGGATGGATGACAGCGGAGAGGCCCCGGTACCCCCGTCATAGCCACTGATCAGGATCATGTCCGCATGGGCCTTGGCAACGCCCGCAGCGACCGTGCCTACCCCCACCTCGGAGACCAGTTTCACTGACACGCGGGCCTCCGGGTTCGAGCATTTCAGGTCATGGATCAGCTGCTTGATATCTTCAATGGAGTAAATGTCATGGTGCGGCGGAGGCGATATCAGCGTTACGTAGGGAACCGAATGGCGCGTTTGGGCTATCCACGGAAAGACCTTGTGTCCGGGCAACTGTCCTCCCTCACCCGGCTTGGCGCCCTGGGCGATCTTTATCTGAAGATCACGTGCATTCACCAGGTATTCGGCGGTGACGCCGAATCGCCCGCTGGCGACTTGCTTGATCGCACTGCACTTGCTGTCGCCGTTGGGCAGGGGAACGTATCGAGCGGGATCCTCGCCTCCTTCTCCGCTGTTGCTCATTCCCCCGATACGGTTCATGGCGATTGCAATGGTTTCATGTGCTTCCCGGCTTATGGATCCGAAGGACATCGCGCCGGTGACAAAACGCTTTACGATTTTGCTTTCTGCTTCGACCTCCTCCAGCGGGACGGGGGAAGTGTCCTTGAAGCGGAAGAGGCCGCGAAGTGTATACTGTTGCTTCTGCTGCTCATTGACCAGTCGGGCGAACTTCCGGTAGATTTCGTAATCGTTTCTTCGGGCCGCCTGCTGGAGGTGAAATATGGTTTCCGGGTTCCACAAATGCCTCTCGCCGTCCCGCCGGAATGAGTAGCGGCCGCCGCTGGGCAGGATCGCCGGGGATTGGGGCTGGGAGGTGCGTTCGGCGCGCTCATTGGCCTCGCGGGCGATTTCTTCCAGGCCGATACCCTCGACACGCGAGACCGTACCGGTGAAATAGCGATCTACTACCTCACGGTTCAGCCCCACCGCCTCGAAGACCTGGGCGCTGCGATAACTGCGGAGTGTGGAGATGCCCGTCTTGGACA
>DTYT01000097.1 GCA_012961745.1 Kiritimatiellia bacterium
CGCTAACCGGTGGCGCTTGGGAAGCTGTTGGTTGACCTGTCTGGGGCCGGTGGGATTTTTTGGGGGGAATTGTGCTAAAGCGCTTGACCAGCCGTGGTGCGACTTGGTAATGGTAAAGTTAGGAAGCGCGGATGATACCGCGTTTCGGCACCAAGAGCAGGAGGTTTCAAGGAAGAATGAAGACGATCAGCTTCGTTCTTGTTGCTTTGTTGGTGGCGGGGACGGCGGCCGTCGTCCGGGGAGATGCCGCACCGGCCCTGGACACTGCCGACGATTCCGCCTATGACGCCGGCTGGACCAACGGATCCAATGGCGGATACGGCTTCGATCCGTGGTCCATATCCATCAATACCACCGGCGGCACTTTCATTGGTTCCTCCGCCAACAATGGCGGTGGCAGCAGCGGCGATATCGATACCGGCGGAGAGTCCTGGGGCCTATGGAGCAGTACTAATGGCGACGTCAATGTGTGGCGCGTATTCAGTAACGGTACCCTCGCGGTGGGCGAGGTGTTTGAGATCGACCTGGACAATGGTTACATCGCCGACGGCGGTTCCGTGGGGCTGGGGCTGCAGAACTCTGGGGGCGCCAATCTGTGGGAATACTATTTTGTCGGCGGCAATTCCGATTACACGATCAATGACAATGCCGGACAATGGGACAGCGGGATTCCCTGGACGGAGGACGGAATGAGTCTGAGTTTCCAGCTTACCGGGGCGACCTCGTACTCCGTTCAGGTTACGGCCTATTTCGAAGGGGGAATCAGCAGCACTAATTATAACTTCACGGGGCATCTGATCGGTGATAGTGACCAGAACATCGCCCGCTTTCACTTGTGGAGTTACCAGGCCGGAGGCGGCTCGGCATACGATTTCTTCGCCAACTCGGCGAGTGTGGTACCTGAGCCGACGCCTGTCACGCTGCTTGCGGGCGCGGGGATCGCGCTGCTGGCAGTGCGTCGTCGGCGCTGAGACATGAATCATTGGCGGAGTGGGGCCTGCGGCTCAGGCGGGGCGCCCCCTTGAGCCCGCAGGCCGTTACTCATCGCCCATGCACGTTCCCACTGAGCGGGCCACGCGTACCAGATCGTGGCCCGGGGAGACCAGTTTCTGGCGGGCGACTGCGTCTTCGAGGGGAACGGCGACCACGTCAACTCCTTTTAGTGCGGCCATCATGCCGAACTTGCCTGCCCCCAACAACCGGCAGGCCATGGCTCCCAAGCAGGTTGCCAAGACGCGGTCGGCCGCGGTGGGTGATCCTCCGCGCTGCAGGTGTCCCAGCACCGTGACCCGGGTTTCCTGGCCGGTGCCCTCGGTGATCCGGCGGGCGATGAGATCGCCGACTCCACCGAGTTGGCGGGGGTCGGTGCGGCGTGCATCAAGGGAGCGGACGACGCGACCGTGCCCGGGAATTTCCACGCCTTCTGATACGCATACAATGCTGAATCTCTTTCCGCGACGGCTACGTCGGTGAACCTGTTCGAAAACCGGCTCCCAGCGGAAGGGTATCTCCGGGATCAGGATGATGTCCGCGCCACCGGCGATGCCTGCCCGTAAAGCGATCCATCCGGCATAACGGCCCATGACTTCCAGTATCATCACCCGGTGGTGGGATGAAGCGGTGGTATGTAAGCGATCGATCGCTTCAGTGGCCACCTGTACGGCGGAAAGGTGCCCGAACGTCAGGTCCGTTGCTGACAGGTCGTTATCTATGGTCTTGGGAACACCTACGATATTGAGACCCAGTTCCCGAAGCTTTATGGCGATATTCATGGTCCCATCGCCGCCGATGGCGACGACTCCATCCAGCTTCCACCGGTGGTAGTTTTCGACTACGCGGCGGGACATATCGCGGATCTCCACCGCGCCGTTCGGCCCGGCAACCGGAAAGTGGAAGGGGTCCCCCTTGTTGGAGGTTCCCAGAATGGTACCGCCCACCGCCAGGATTCCGAAACGTCCTCATTGCACAGTGGACGCATGCGCCCTTGGACGAACCCTTCGAATCCATCCTCGATACCAATGACTTCCATGCCGTAATCGTTCATCGCCGGCTTGGCGACCGCACGGATTACCGCATTCAGGCCCGGGCAGTCACCCCCGCCGGTAAGGATTGCGATACGCTGAGGCTTCACAACGGTTCTTTCTCCGCTCGCAGGGTTCGATGGTTAGTAAGAGGAACCCGGCCTTCCGCGGTCAAGCAAATACACGGAATTCCGTCTACCAGCGCGAATGCATCCTTGCGGCTCTTACAGGGGAAATGCGATGAAGACCACCGTTCCCTTGCCCGGCGCACTCTGCACGTGGAAGCTTCCTCCGTACCTCTGGACGACCCGGCCGGAGAGCAGTAGTCCCATACCGGCGCCCGTTTGGACGTCGCGTCGCGAGAAGTGGGGTCGGAGTCGGCGGCTGAGTGCTTCAAGATCACAGCCGCGGCCGTGGTCCTCCACGCGCAGTTCCACCGCCGCGGTTTCCTGCACGCATGCCAGTCGGACCGCCCCCCCGTTGTCGGCGGCAGCGTGCAGTGCGCGGATGAGGATATTGCGGATCGCCATTTCCAGCAGCCGTGGGTCGGCTCGGATACTCGGGTTGCGTACCAGGATACGGACGTCGAGGCTGATCCCCGCATTGCGTACCCAGGGGCGGGCGTCGTCGGAAATGCGCCGGAGGAGGTCTGCTACGGACACGCTTTGGGGATGGTCCTCCTGTTCCAGGGCGCGGCTGAGTTCAGTGAGCAGACGGCAACGTTCCATGCAACGTTCCAGCAGGCGAAATGATTTGACCAGCCTCTGGTAGTGTTCCGGTCCCCCAAGATTCCCATTTCCGGAGAGGTATTCTTCCAGCGAGCAGATCTGGGATACGGCGGACTCGAGGGGCTGCGAGAGGTCATACATCAATTCCACGGCGCAACGGGCCTGTCGCAGCACGCGTTCCTTTTTCTCCAGTTCCGCGTGCAAGTCGCTGATAAGTCCTTTCATTTCGGCAACTGCCTGTTCTTGGTGCCGCTGCTGACGGGTGCTTTCGACGCACCGTATGAGCGTGCGCTTGAGTTCTTCGGCGTCCACCGGCTTTTCAATGTAGAAGCGTGCCCCCAGCGAGATCGCTTCCTTGGCGGTTTCCAAGGCTGCGTGGCCGGTGAGTATGGCGATGGCAACGGTGGGATCTTCGCGGCGCATTGCGCGCAGCGCCCAGATCCCATCTTTGCCCGGCATCACCAGATCCAGGAGCACGGCGTCGGGGGCGGCGTCGGTGAAGAGGCGCATCCCGTCCTCGGTAGTAGGCGCTGTCTGGATCCGGAAATCATTCTGGAGCATGTTCCGGATCATTTCCCGGAAGAGCGGGTCATCATCAATCACTAGCACCTGCGGTTTATGGTTCTGTGCGCTCATTACCGGCATCCATGAGGCTCAGCTGAGCATCTGCCGTGCCATCCGATGCAGGTCAGGGCTGGCAGGCGCGCAAGCCCCTAGGGGCAGTTGAGTCGGCATTATGTCTTGGCAGGCCCCATCACACTTTAGGAAGTGTGAGAACCACCGTAGAGGGGGGGCAGGGACCAGCAACCAGTCACTCGCCACCCGGGCAGCCATCAATCGCGGACTGTGTAAGACCCGCGGACATCAAGCCGCATCGTGCGAATGCCCATGCGGAGGGAATCACGGCGGAACAGACTACAGCGCGAACGCGGTATGGTGGGCGGTACAGGACTCGAACCTGTGACC
>DTYT01000098.1 GCA_012961745.1 Kiritimatiellia bacterium
CGGGGGTACCGACCTGCTGGTCGAATGGCGCCACCGCGCGCCGGATTCGGGAACCGTCGTGGTCCTGGGGCGGATCGGCGAACTGCAGGTGGTCGAAGAAAGGCGTGGAGGCATATTTATCGGCGCAGGGGTCACGCATGCGGCCTTGAGGGATTCCGCCTTGTTACAGGCCAGGATCCCGGCCCTTGTGGCGGCTGCATCCGGCGTGGGCAGCCGTCAGATCCAGAGCGCGGGAACTGTGGGAGGGAACATCGCCAACGCCAGTCCGGCAGCGGATCTGGCCCCGCCCCTGCTGGTGGCGGACGCCGAAGTCGTTGTCCGCAGCGTGCGTGGGGAAAGAAGCGTGCCGCTGCGGCGTTTTTTCCGGGGATACCGCAAGACCGACCTCCGGCCGGCGGAGATGATCGTGGGGTTTCTGGTCCGCCCCTTGGAAGCGGCAGGGGTGGAAGTGTTCCGCAAGCTGGGGGCCCGGTCGGCGCACGCGATCGCCAAGGTGTCGGCCGCCATGCGGCTGGTGCGGGATGGGAAGAAGGTATCCCTGGCGCGGATCGCGCTGGGAAGCGCCGCCGAGGTGCCGATCCGCGCGGAAGAGGCCGAACAGTGGCTCGAGGGACGGGAGTTGTCGCCTGAGACCATTCAGAAGGTGGGCGACCTAGTGAGGGCGGCGGTGCGCCCCATCGATGATGTCCGTTCCACGGCCGACTATCGTCGCTGGGTTGCCGGGAATCTGGTGCGCGGCTTCGTGGAAATGATTGCAGCGGGTGATTGACCGCAAAGGCCGCGCCGACGGCCGCGGGATGCAGGCGGGCTTGGACATGGCGGAGGGAACGCGAACAGGGAGTGGAGGGGTAGTCTTGGCCGCCGGGGCATCGCGCCGCATGGGGATCGCCAAGCCTCTGCTGGAGTTCCCGGACGGCCGCCGACTCCTTGAGGTGCAACTCGATGTGTTGAGGTCCGGAGGATGTGCGCCGGTGGTGGTGGTTCTGGGATACCAGTGGGAACGGGTGATGCCGATTGTACCCGCCTGGGTTCGCTGGGTCTTCAATCCGGCGTGGGAAAGGGGTCGTTTCTCCTCTGTCACCGCCGGGCTGCGGGTGCTTCCCCGCCTCCCAGGGTACGTGCTGCTGCCCGTGGATACGGCGGGCGTGGCGCCGGACACGATCGCCGGCTTGCTGAAGTTCGCCGATGAGCGCATGCCGCTGGCGGTGAGGCCGACCTGGCGGGGCGCATCGGGAAGGGTGATGTGGATCTCGTGCATGCTGGCCGGGATGCTGGTCCGGCTGAGTGCGCGGCGCGACGAATTCCGGTTGGATCATTTCTTTGACAGCGTCTCGGTGCGCATGGAGACCGGCGATCCGGCAATTCTCAACAACATCAACACGCCTGAAGACTGGCGGGGCTACCTGGCGAGGAGTGCCTCCGGGATCCGCGGAAGGTAACCCGCCGCCCCGACCATGGTCTTTTCCTGCCGGCCCGGGTGGGTCGCGGCATTGATCGGTATCCTATCGGCCGCTGGGGTGCGCTCATGAACAACGTCGAACTGTATTGCGGAGGCAAAATGGTCTGCCCCGAAAAGGTTATGGCGTATATCGTATGGTAGTTCACAAACCGTGGGGATGGCGGATCGAGGACGTGATTCGGGATCGCTGCGATATCTTGCTGGCGAGGAAGATGTGGTGGGACTTGACAGATCGGTGGATGGGGAGGCAATGTGGCCAGGCTGGGGTTTGTCCGGCGAGCTTGGAGTTTATTGGGCTGCATGGAGATGCGTGCCCAGCGGTGAGACGAAGGGGGGAACCCGACAGGGAATGAGTCCGGCGGATCCGGGAGGTCTCATGGAGACAGGATGCGGCGGGATTCGTCGAGAAAGATGCCCTGCAGGTTCATCTTGAGTGCTTCCGGATTGGAGGAGTGTCGCAGCCCCTCTTCCTCCGAGACCAGGCCCGCCTTGATGAGATTGTAGATCGACTGGTTGAAAGTCTGCATGCCCTCGTCCACCCCGGTTTCAATGGCAGCGTCCAGCATTTCAAGCTGATTCTTCTGCAGCAGCTTTTTTAC
>DTYT01000099.1 GCA_012961745.1 Kiritimatiellia bacterium
ATCCAGCACCGCCTTGAACGCCGCCCGCATGGCCACCTCGGTCTTGCCATACCCCACATCCCCACAGACCAGGCGGTCCATGGGTCGCGGGCTCTCCATGTCGCGCTTGACGTCCTCTACCGCGCGGGCTTGATCTTCGGTTTCCACGTAAGGAAACGCCGCCTCGAACTGGCGCTGCCATGCGGTGTCCGCCGAAAAGGCATGCCCGCGCCGCGCCTGGCGGAGAGCCTGCACCTGCAGCATCTCGGCCGCCAGATCCCGCACCGCATGCTGCGCCGCGGATTTCTGGCGCTGCCACCGCCGCGAGTACAACGAGTGGAGTTCAGGTCGGCTGCGTCCCGCTCCAACGTAACGGCTGAGAAGATGAGCCTGATTGACCGGGACGAACAACCGGGATCCACCGGCGTATTCCACTGCCAGGACCTCCTGCCGGCGTCCATGCATCTCGATGTCGTACAGGCCCAGGTATTTCCCTATGCCGTGTTCCACGTGAACCACCAAGTCACCGGGCTGAATCTCCCTCCACATCCCCCCGGCAGCCTCGCCGGCGTCCGCCGACCGCCGCCGGGGCTTCCTTAGAATCCGGTCCTTCGGCGCCCCGTACAGATCGCTCTCGGCGACCACCATCAACCGCCCCCCGCCGTATACGAACCCGCCGGAAAGGACACCGAGCCGACACGTCGTTCTTCCTCCCCCGTTCTCGGCGGCCTTCCCCGGCAGCCACCCGCCACGCGTTTCCCGAAAGCGCCGCAGGCTGCCCTCGGTGTCGAAAAAGAAGACCACCCGCCAGCCGTCGCGCCTGCGGCGCGCCGCTTCTTCCAGCAGGGTGCTGCGCGACTTCTCAGCGGCATCCGGTTCAAGGTAGCCGCGGTCCAGCGCGGGAACTCCATCAACCGGTTCCAGGTGGAAGAGATCGCCGGCACCACGGCGCCCGTTCCCGTACCGGCCGCATTCCCCGATTTCAACTGCCGCCGCACCCGCGGCACGGAAGCGGTCGGCAAGCAGTTCCAGCGGCCGCAGGTACTCCATGGCCCCTGCCTCCACCGCCGCCTCTTCATACCGCTCCGCAGCGCAGCGCAGGCGTTCCGGATCGCTCCACAGCACCACCACCTTTCCCTGCACAAAGGAAACCAAGTCCGTCCCCTCCCTGCGGAGCATCTCCCAGTCCGCCAGAGGCAGAATCACCGCTTCGGTCAGCCGCGCCACGGAACGCTGCGTGACAGGATCGAAGGTCCGGAGGGACTCAACCCCTTCACCGGAAAACTCCAGGCGTACCGGCATGTCCGCTTCCGCGGGCCACACATCCACGATTCCTCCCCGCCGGGCCGATTCCATACGGCCGCTCACTTGCGGGACGACCTCATATCCCCGGCTTTCCAGATGATGCAGTAGTCGGTCAGGGTCCTGTCGGGCGCCGGGACGCAGTAGGATCGCTCCTTCCCGCACGAAGGCCGGCGGCGGAAGCTTCTGCATCAGTGCCGGCACCGAGCTGATCACAAGCGCGGCCCCTTGCAGGATTTTCTGCAGGGCAGCCTGCCGCGCCCCCCTGTCTTCCGGGGCGACATCCTCCGGCCAGTTCTCCCATTCCGGCAGCCTTACCGGCTCGATTCCCCGGTCACGGGAGAGAACCTGTGAATCCTTCCAGGCCACGTCCAGCGTGGCCGCGCCGTCGGTCACCCACACCACCCGATATCCCGCCGCGGCCAGCTCCAGCGCCAGCACCGCCTGTGCCGAAAGCGGCATCCCGCCCAGCAACAGTCCGCCCTTCTCCAGCCGTCCGAGGAGCTTGCGCCGGTCGGATGCGGACAACCGGATCATGTCGTCCCCCGAAGCCCCCATGACGACTCTAACGTACTTTCCCTGTCACGACCCGTCAACGGGAGCCGGCACGGCGGTCCGAAAGGGAGGCCGCTGGAGGGAGCTCCGCACTCCCGTGCGGGTCAAGGCTCTTGCCGATGCGGGCGTCGTGTCCGCAACGGCCGGGGATGAAAAGGGGAACCCCTGGCTACCACTCGGAGGGCGGCCGCCGTCGCGCGTCAGCGCGGGACAATCTCCTCTCCGGCCGGGTCCGCGCCGGTCTTCCGGGGAGCAAAGTTGGTCTCTGCCGCCAAGTCAGCCGGGGAGACGATGGTGACCCGCGGAGCGGATCCGGTCGATGCCGTTGAAGAGACGGTGGCGGTTGCGATCCGGTTGGTAGCCTGCGACGAATCCAGCCGCATGCGCAGTTGCAACTTGTGCTTGCGCCGCTGCTCCTTCCTCATCCGGCGGAGCTCCGCCGGCGGGATCTTCGCCAGCTCGCTTGCCGACCATCCGCGGTACCAGTCCGTGGTATGAGCCAGGGATGCCCGATGCAACCGGCGGGTCTCCTCCTTAAGTTCTTCGGGCGTACTCAACACGTACGGCGTGATCAGCACCATCAGTTCGCGGCGGTTGGAAACCGAACCGCGGTCGCGGAACAGCGCCCCCAGCAGCGGGATGTCCCCCAGGATGGGGATCTTCGACTCGGTACGCCGACGGCTGCGGTTGACCAAGCCGCCCAGCACGACGGTTTCCCGGTTGGCCACTGCTATCTCGGCGGACATCTCCCTTTTGATGATCACCGGGACCTCGTTTTCATCAATCTTGACGGTTTCCAGAAAGTCGTCCGCCTGCTGATTGATCTCCAGGACCACGAACTTCTGGGGGTTGATGCGGGGGGTGACGGTGAGGTTGATACCGATGTTGCGGTACTCGTACTGGGAGGTCTGCATCCCGGCGTCGGTTATGCTGGTGGAAGTGACCACCGGCCTTTCCTCGCCCACGATGATCTTGGCCTCGGTATTGTCGGTGGTCAGTATGACGGGGGTCTGAAGGATGCGCGCATTGGCGGAACGCTGCACCAGATGGATCACCGCATCCAGGTTGAGATCGAAGAAGGTGGTGTAGTAGGTCAAGCCCGCCCCCATGCCGGTATCACGGGCTATCTTGCTGGCATCCAGGAACGGTCCTTCTCCAAAGGCACCACCGAAGGAGAGCACGGGGTGGCGTATGGTTATGCCTCCCCGGGGACCGAGCCGCTCTTCGTTGTAAACGGTCATCGAGCGCTGCAGCCAGTCGATGCCCGACTGCACCTCGTCGCTCAGACCCACTTCCATTATCACCGCCTCAATGAGAACCTGGGGCAGCATCACGTCCAGCTTGGCGACGATATTTTCCAAGGCAGCGATGTCCGAGCGGCGCCCCATCAGCAACAGCGCGTTGGTCCGCTTGTCCGCTAGAATCTTGGTGCTGGGCGAGAGCCGGCCGATCGCGGCCTTCTCCGCCTCGGTGGCCCGCTGGAGAGCTCGCTGGGCCTGCTTCGATATGTACTCCTCAAGCGCCTGCGCCCGGGTCAGCACCGGCTTCTCTGCCTCCGCCGCAGCCACGCCGCGGGCTTCCTTCTCCGCCTTGGCCGCCCCGATGAACTCATTCAGGATGGATGCGATTTCTTCTGCATTGGCGTACTCGAGTTTCACTACCTTGACCACGATCTCCGGCTCTACCGGCCGATCCAGAACCGATACGATCTTGTCAAAAAAGGCGAAGTTTTCCGGCGGCGAAATGATGATCAGGATGTTGGTCCGGTCATCCGACACCATCTTGACCTTTCCCCGGATAATCCCGCGCTCGGCGAGCTCCGCCGAGGTCACCTGGGCCTGCACGGCCCGCGTCACGCTCGGCCGGATTACGCCCGGGGGAGTCACCGGCCGCCTCACCTGCGGCTGGGGAGTGGGCTTCTGCTGGGATTCCTGGATCAACTCCTGTAGCTTGGCGGCCACCTTGCCCGCCTCCGCATAGCGCAGTTCATAGATACGGGTTTCCATCTTGGGAATCATCGGCCGGTCGAGGTACTCGATGATTTCGAGGATGCGCTGAAGATTGTTGGCGGTGTCGGTGATCAGCAGCGCGTTGGTCCTTTCCAGCGCCTGGATCTTACCATAGCCGTGCATCAGACCCTGTATGATCGGCTGAATCTCTTTGAAATCCACATACTTGAGTTCCACGATCTGGCTTATGAGGCGGTCCACCTCGGGGAATGCGACCTCCGGCAGCTCTATCTGCGTGGGAATTCCTTCCTGGCGCACGGCGGCCGCTTGGACCACCTTCAGGAACTTGTCTCCCAGCGGGACCATAGTGATGTTGTGCATCGCGAGCACCGTCTCGATGGCCTGCTTGGCTTCCTCTTCAGTCAGCCGCGTCTGGCCCCGCAGGGTGATCGTGGCGTTCAAGCCGGGAGCCTTGATGACCGTCCTGCCAGTCAACTCAGCGTAGAAGCCCAGGACCTGGTCCAGCGGTGCATCCCGAAAATTGAGGGATATCATCCGGCCGGTCCGCTTCACGCTGGGCTGGTCCGAGAGCCCCCCACCGGGTCGAGCCCCCGAGGAGGACAGGCCCGGGCGCCATGACGGTCTGCCGCCAGGAAATCCCCGGCTCGGCGCCTGCCCTTGCACCGGCAGAGTAGAAACCACCAGCGCCGCGGTGCATCCCCAGCCCACGATCCGGTGGAATGCCTGGCCGAAGCAGTATTTCACCTTTTCCGCGTACCCCCGCTGCCGCCCGCCGTCTCCCGGCTCCCGCGGGTATAGGCCACCACCAGCTTCAAGGTGCCCTTGAGCTCCCCCGGCCCGCCCTGCGCCGGACTGACCGTCAACTGGTCAATGTCAAACATAGCACCGCTGGTCTGTATATCATACAGAAAATGCACCAGTGACTCCAGGCTCCCCTGCCAACTGCAGTTCACCGCGACCTGAAACAGATCTCCCAGATCTTTCTCCTTCTCCGGCTCGCGCCGCAACAGTTGAAATCCGTGCCGCCGCGCCATGCGTTCCAAGTTCTTCAATATCTCTGCGGTCACGTCCTGTCCGAGCTCGTACCGGGGCAACTGGCGCGAGAGTTCGGCGAAACGCCTTTCCAGCTGGGGCCGGCGCCGGATGGACCGCTCGATCCACTCGATCCTTTTCCGCCCTTCCATGATCCGCGAACGGGTCTTCTTCCACTCTTCCAGCGTGGCCGATCCCCACCAGAAGGAAATCCCTGCCAGCACCACCACCAACGTAAGCCACCCCAGCACCATTTCGCGCCTGGTGATCTTCACTTACCCCCACCTCCCAGCAGGCAGCGGACCTTGAATTCGCTGACCACTTGCCGTCCCCGCCGGCGAGTGGTCACCCCCTCGGGCTTCACCGAACTGAAAAAGTCCGACTTCTCCAGCGCCGCAAAGAACTCGTAGATCGGCTCGGTACGTTCAGCGGTTCCCCGTAGCTGCACCCCCCGGCCCTTCTTGTATGCAAACGCGGTGAGATCCACACCGCCGGGCATCAGCGAGACTACCTCCCGCAGCGCCTCCAGCACCGAGTGCGACCGGTCCGCATAACTCTCCAGCCCGCGCACCTTGCGGCGCAATTCCCGCAGTTCTGCCGCCGGCCGCGCCATGGTCTGCTCCCGCCTGAGCACCGCCTCCAGCCGCGTCCGTTGTATCTGCGACACCGCCGCCATCCCCCCCATCAGTCCCAGCCACAGGATTACCACCGCGACCGCGGCGGTCACCACCCGGCGCCGCGTACGCCGGTATCGCACCGTCTGCTCCCATTCAGCCGGCGCCAGGTTGATCGCCCGCTCCACGCGCAAAGCCCGTAAGGCGGCCCCGGCGGCAATTTCCACCGCCAGATCCGCTTGGCGCCGTTCCACCGGCAGCTCCAGCACATCGCCCAAGCGCCTGCACCATGCCGGCTCCTCACCATCGAAAACCACCTCGATCCGGACGGCGGCCGGAGCTCCCCACTGCGCCTCCAGTGCGGCCAACGTGTATGCAATCTCCCTGCCGGCTTCCCCGGCGACATCCTCGGGCGTCAACTCGCCTTCCGGCATCTCGATCACACGGAATTCCAGGGGCCCGTAGCGGTCGGCTGCCAAAAGCAGCATCCGCCGGCCTTCTTTCTCGTGCAGCAGCAACCAGGCTTTCCTGGACCCCTCATCTATCTTCTCCCCCCGCAGCCATTCCCAAAGTGCCAGCGATTCGCAGTCCACGCGCCACAGGCCGGCACTCAAACCCCGGAAGAAATCCCCGGCCTCATCCACCCGGCCCCGCTCTACGGAGGCCAGAAGTATCCGCAGCCGATCACCCCCGTGATGAACAACTTCGAAGTCCCAGTACAATCGTTCCGGAGGCAACGGAGAAAGCTTGTCCAGCTGCAATTCGGCCATGGCCGACAGCTCGGCCTCGTCGACCGCCGGCAGCTCCAGCACGCGCACCAGCACCTCCCGGGCCGCCATAACCCAGACCAGGGCGCCCCCCCTGCGCGAACAGAGAGCCCGCAACCGGTCTTGGCGACCTTTCCCGCGGGCCCCTTCTTCCGGCTCGGGCAGCTCGACCGATTCGGCACCCAACCGTCTGATATCGCCGTCGCTGCGTTCAGCAACCGCAACACAGGCACGCTTCCTGCCCACCCACAGTCCGCTGGCTCTTGCCTTCGCCATCTTGCGGCCCTGCCCTCCACTCAGCTCTTGGTAGCGGCATCCTCCCTCCAGAACACCACGCGCACGTTGTCGCCCTCGCATTCCAGCACACACCAGACAACCACCGCCAGATCCCCCACCTGTCCGGTCGAAACCACCCGCAGGTACTTGCGGCTGCTCACCGTTATGCGCTGAGCCACGTCCCGGGAAAGGCCTGCGGCCGCGATCACCTCTTCGACGCTCGTAAACCCGTCATCCCGCGTGCCCGCCTCGCCGTCCGACCCCTTCCGCCCCTCGATAATAGCATCAACGGCAAGCTCATCAATCTCGGGGATGGTGAGTAACACTTCGCGACTGGCGGTGTTCACGTTCACCCGTCCGTCGCCCCATACCGTGAGCCAGCGCGCAATGCCCGTGTAAGGCGGTTCGTCTTCCCCCTCCGCCGGGCCACCGTACACTATCCGCGGGGTGAAGCCCTTTATCAGCAACAGCTCATCCACGGTGTCCAGCGGCCCGTTCTTACATTCATATCCCCGGTCCCGGTAGAAGGGATCATCCGACTCCGCCCCGTTGAGCCGGTGTTCTTCGTTGGCATCCACCCAGTCGCGGAAGCAATCTATCAGTTCGTCCCATTTCTCCTCGGGAACGTTTCCCAGATCCAGAATCTCTTCCCAATCCTCGTCGGTCAGCAGGTTCACGTTACGCCGCCCTTCCTCGGGAACAATGTCCAGCATCAGCTTGCCCCGCCCCAGATTCCGCTCCAGTCCGCGCACACCGATCCCGCGGGATATGTGCAAGGCAGCCAGCATCAGATCTCCCTCGTCAGCTTCGGGAAAATCCTCCTCCGATGAAACGTCCCCCAGATGGGCCAGGATGTAGCGCGCCAGCTCGACCCCCCCCGTGCCAGATACTCCGCCGCCAGCCGCTTGCGGAATTGTGAACTGATCGCCGCCTCCACCTGCATGTTGAAGGCCAGCCCTCCCACCATCAGGGAAAGCATCAGCAACACCCAGAGCGCCACCACCAGCGCCGATCCGGTCCGCCCGGAGCGGAGTCCCGCCGGCGGCCTTACCCGCAACAACCGCGGGGCATCCACATGCCGAGGTGCCGGTTCCGGCTTTTGCTTGCTCGGGGTCATCGCCTGATGATCGTGGTCCTCCCGCTCCGCTCGGTGGTGAGCGGCTCGCCGGCGGCGGAGCCCGCCCTGCCGTCCGCGCCCGTACCGGTCGCACCGCGGCGGCCGGTCGGGAGGACCGTTTCGCCCAGCTCCGGGGCCAGCGGGATCTCCACCAGCCGCTTGAGTACCACCGGCTCGCCGTACTCCTCGAGGGGATCCAGATAGAGGGAAACCTCCACCAACCGGGGCAGGGAGTTGGTATCCTCCCAGTCCTCCTCCCAGATCTGGTCTTCGGGATCGTAGAAGCGCAGGTTAAGCCCCCGCACCTGATCGGAAACCGTCCAGCTCTCCGGATAAAGTCCTTCCTCGTCCATCAGCGGGGGATAGGCCCACGCTTTCATCACCGGCTCGCCCCGGTCGTCGGTGCCGATTTCCAGGAGCAGCCGATGCAGCCCCCCCGCCAGCGGGGAGTCGGGAGGCAGGAAAGCTTCACCCGAGCAGACCCAGCTCACGCTGTCGGCGGGGTACCGGCCGGAGTCGTCGGTAAAGCGCATCCCGTACTTCGAGGGGTGGGTGGTGAAATAGGCGGCCGAACGCAGGGCGGTGACCAGTTGGTTCATCACGATCTCGCCGTGGTGCAGTTCCTCGAGGAAGGCACTGCCCCGTCTCCAGGCATTCACGGCAGTCACGAAGGTGGCCATTATCACGGTCAGGGCCGCCGACAGTATGGCCAGGGCCACCAGCAACTCCACCAGCGTGAAGCCGGGGGTCAGGCCTTGCCCCCCGATAGCCGCCGCCGGTTTCCCACCCTCCACTGCATTCGCCTCCTTCAGTATTCAAGGCTGCCGGCTGAAACTGCCGCCCTCCCGTTCTCCGGGATAGTAGAGATAGGTGGTCACTTCCTCGACCACACGCCGCCCGGCTGCCCAGCGCGGGCGTTGCCGGAAAATAAGAACGTTAACCTGATAGAGCAGCTTCCGGTCATCGGCTTCCACCCCCGGAAGCAGCTCGAACGCCTCCACCTGCTCGATTGTCCGCTGCCAGCGGTATTCATCGTAAGGGGGCTCGAATATCCCCTCTTCAGTGCCCGGCTGAATTTCTTCTTCAAGTTGCAGCGGGTGGGTCAATTCAAGCCGGGCTAGTAGGTAACGCATATCCTGGTACTCCTTGGCGCGCCGCGCCACGGCCAGGCTGCGCGCCGTGGTCGCGACCAGGACCGTTATCCCGGTCCCCAGGATGACGAGCGCCAGCAGGACTTCCACCAGCGTAAAACCCGATGCCAGCCCTCGACTAGCGTTTTTGGCCTTCGGTCTCATCAAGCCCGGATTTCGGCACCCGGCCCCGGAGACCGGCCAGCTGCCGTCCCGGTGCTGGGGTCCTTTTCCTTTCCCCCATCCCTCATCCTCCCCGGTCGCCGAACCTGACCACCGATCAACGACCGACCCCCGTGACGTATTCGACGGTGGGAGTCCCGGAGTAAGAAGAAACCGCGATGAGCGCCCGGCGGCCGCGCTTGTCGGCGAGTTCGACGGTATAACCGTCGCACATTCCGTTGGGATAATAGTAGACCCAAGCCGATCCTTCGTACTCTTGCGACGCGCTCTCGGTGGTGACTCTCACAATCTTGACGCCGGCGGAGGTTGACCGGGAGATCAAGGGGTTCACCCGGTAGCTGATCGCGGCTTGGAGTTCCTTTTCCAGCGATCGGCCCCAGAGGTCCGCGCCTTCGAAATCGTGGACCAGGTCGGCGACCTCCGCCTCCTTCTCCTCGGCAGTCAGCTCGGCGACCTCGAACCGCCCGCGGTCGAGATAGAAGACCAGGGCCACCTGCCTTGACTGAAGTGCGGCGCGGGCGCGCGCATAGCGTCCGGCCATGACCAGGTCGCGCACCGTGCTGCGGAGGGCGAGTCCGCGGAAGGAACCGCGGAAGACCGGCACCGCCACCGCCGCCGCGATCATCATGATGGTGACCACCAGCAGGATCTCGATGAGGGTGAAGGCTCTCGAATCCGGGTCGGCTTCCGGCTCCACGGCGGAGGCCTCCCGGGGCGGTCGGTGGCTGCAGTACGGCCGGGGCGCGATCCTACGGTTGCCAGTTGGTGATGTCGTCGTCGCTTTCCACACCGTCGGGTCCCAGTGATTTCAGGTCGAACCCGTGCGGATTCTGCACTCCCGGATAGGTGTAGACATAGTCGTTACCCCAAGGATCCTTGGGCACCCCCTTCTGCAGGTAGGGTCCATTCCAGTTCTGCGCTCCGCCGGGATTGCTCACCAGTGCCTGCAGGCTGGGAGGATAGCTGCCGTTATCCAGTTCATACAGGCTCAGAGCCGTAGATATGTTGGCGATATCCGCACGCGCCGCGGCGATTTCCGCCTGGCGTTTCCGTCCCCCCAAACGGGGAAGTGCGACCCCTACCAGGATTCCGATGATCACCACTACCAAGAGAATCTCGATCAGCGTGAAACCATTGCGCCGCACCGCGCGCCTGCATCTGTCGTCCCGTGTTTCCATGGTCCGCCTCCGCGTCTGCGGCCTGTTCCCCCAAAAGCCGCTGCCCCTCTCCCTCCGGGGATAATATACATGCTCCACCGTCCCGGAGGCAAAGTCATACGTTGAGACCGCTGGTGAGATCGAAGACCGCCAGGAGCATGCTGATGGCGACGTATCCCACCAATACCGCCATGACCAGGATGAGAAGGGGTTCCAGCACGGTGGTCAAGATCTTCACGCTTCGATCCAGTTCAGCGTCATAGCGGCGGGCGATGTGGGCCAATGCGCTGGAGGTATCTCCGCTGGCTTCGCCTACCGCGAGCATATCGGTGAGAAGCCGCGGGAACACCCGGCCTGCCGCCAGCGGCCCCGATATGCTCGCTCCATCGGTCACCCGGCTGCGAGCCCGCTGGAGCTCTTCGGCGATGACCGCATTGCCGACCGTCTTCTCCACGATAGCCAACGCTTCCAGCACGGGGACGCCGCTGGCCAGCAGGGAACCGAGCGTCCGGGCGAAATGGGCGAACGCATTGGCCCTGACGATCTCCCGGACCACCGGCAAGCCTAACATCAGGCGGTCCCGCATATACTGCCCCCGGGGGGTCCGGATCAGCCGCCGCAGGAAGCAAACCCCGCCGACAATCCCAAGCAACAGAAGCAGCCCGTAGCGCATCAGGAATCGGCTGATCTGGATAAGGATCAGGGTGGGCAGCGGCAGTGTACCCCCCAGTTCCGCGAAAATCGCGGTAAAGCGTGGAACCACAAAGACCATGGCGAACACCAACACCAGCGCTCCGAAGCTCAGTACGATGGCCGGGTAGATCAGCGCCATGATCACCTTCTCCCGCGCTTCCTGTACCCGCTCGTAGTGACGGGTAAGGGTCTCGAGGCTGCGGGCCAGTTGGCCGCTGGCTTCCCCGGCGCGCACCATGGCGACGAAAAGCGGGGGGAAGGTTCCCGGCCAGCGCGCCAGGGCCTGCGAAAGGCTGGAACCCCGGACGATCTCGTCACGCAGATCCGCGGCGATGACATCCCGCGCGCGCCCGGTCTTCCGCCGGGACAGCGTGGCCAGGGCGTTACCCAGCTTCATACCCGAAGCCAGAAGGTCGCTGAGCTCACTGGTGAAGATCAGCAGCTCGCGCATGCCCATGCGCAGCCGCTTCCTGCCCGGCAGGACCCGCCGGGAAGCGGGCGCGGCGCTCTGGTCCGAGCCCGTGGAAACCCGTTCGATTTGCGTGGTCCCCGTTTCACCGCCTTCCTGCATTCGTACGGGTACCAGGCCCTGCTTCTCGAGGATGGCCACCGCGGCGCGGCGATCGGCAGCCTCCAGGACTCCGGAGCGACGTTCACCGGAGCGCGTAACTGCAGTATACGAGAATCGCATCTTGACCCCGGGCTATTCTGCCGCGCGGCAGCACGCTTTGCAACCCGACTGCCTGTCAAGCGGGGTGGTGGTGGCAGGTCGCCCCCGCGGACCGGCCGGACGGACATTCAGGCGGGCCGGTCCTGCTGATCCTCTTCGGAAACGCGCAGCACCTCGGCAATGGTGGTGGTCCCGGCCAGAACCTTGTCCCAGCCGTCCAGGCGGAGGGTGTGCATGCCCAGGTGGAGTGCCTCGTTCTTGATTTCATTCGCGGAGGCCCGGGCTACTATGAGACGGCGGATGTCGTCGCCCAGAACCAGTATCTCGTAGATTCCGGTCCGCCCCCAGTATCCGGTCATCCGGCAATCCTCACAACCGACCGCCTCGTAGATGGTTCCGTCGGCCAGCCTCTCCAGGGGGAAGCCTATGTTCCGCAGGAAGGCCTCGTTGACCTGCGCCGCACGGCGGCATTTGAGGCACAGCTTCCGCACCAAGCGCTGCGCCACCAGTCCTTCCACCGATGACGCCACCAGGTACGGCTCGATGCCCATATCCAGCAGCCGGGTGATGGCGCCGGCCGCATCGTTGGTGTGCAGGGTGCTGAACACCAAGTGCCCGGTCAGGGCCGCCCGGATGGCGATATCCGCCGTCTCGCGGTCCCGGATCTCGCCCACCATGATGACATCGGGATCCTGCCGCAGGATGTGACGGAGGCCGATGGCGAAAGTCAACCCGATCTCCGGCCTCACCTGGATCTGGTTGACCCCTTCCATCTCGTATTCGATCGGATCCTCGATGGTAATGATCCGCTTATCCACCGAGTTGATAGTGTGCAGCCAGGCGTAAAGGGAAGTGGTCTTGCCGGATCCGGTGGGACCGGTGACCAGCAGAATGCCGTGGGGTTTATGGATCAGGCGCTGCAGCACGGCTTCGTCCTTGCGGCTGAGCCCCAGCCTGTCCATTCCCAGCAGGCCGCTGCTGCGCATCAGCAGCCGCAGACTGACGCTCTCGCCGTAGACCGTGGGCATGGTGGACACGCGCACGTCGATTTCCTCGCCCTTGATCCGCAGGCTGATCCGTCCATCCTGAGGCAGGCGTTTCTCGGCAATGTCCATGTTGGCCATCACCTTGATGCGCGAGATGATGGCCGACTGAAACCGCTTCAGTTGCGCCGGCACGGGGGCCTCGTGCAGCACGCCGTCTATGCGGTAGCGGATCCTCAACTCGGTTTCCATGGGCTCGAGATGGATGTCGGTGGCCCGGTCTTGATAGGCCTCCCAGATGATCTGGTTGACGAACTTGACCACCGAGGCCTCCTGATTCGTCTCCTCCAGATCCTCGGTGCGCATCTCTTCTTCCGACGAAACCTCAATACGGCCGTCTTCCATGATGCGCTCAATGGTATCGGCACCGACGCCGTAGAATCGCTTGGCCGCCTTGGAAATCTCCTCGGCAGTACACAGCACGAAACGGATACGCAGCCCGGAGGCCAGCCGCAGCGCCTCCGCCAGCCCCTGGGCGAAGGGATCGTGAGTGGCCACCTTGAGCGTTCCGTTCCCGGCGGCTACCGGCACCACGTTGAATTGAAAGACCACGCGGGTGGGAAGTTTTTCCAGCACCTGCTGATCAATGGTAAGATCGGACAATCGCAGGTACTCCATGCCCGTGGCCGCGCCCAAGGCGCGCAGGAATTCTTCTTCCCCGGCAAGCCCCAGTTCCACCACCGCCTCGACAAGTGGAATCCCCTTCTCCCGTTGGTGGCGAAGAATTCTCTGTACCTGGGCCGGGTCGAAGAGGCCGCAACTTTCAAGGACGCCGGTCAGGCTGGGTCTGGCAGGAGCGGCTGTCATCCGTCGGTCACTGGCTCACCCCGGTTCAAAATACGGCCGCCGGTTTTCTCTGTCAATCGGTGCGACGACCGGCCCGCCATCGGCTGCCGTAAAGTTCACGCATCCGTTTGCAGCATCTCTTCTACGGCGGCGGCGAGCTGGTCGAGGGTGAAGGGCTTCTCGATCAGTCGTTCCTGGGTGCCGATGCACCTGCCTGCCACGGTGTCGTCCGCGGAATAGCCGGAAATGAACAGCACGCGGCAGCCGGGAACCATTTGGCGCAGCTTCTCAACCAGCTCTTTCCCACTCATCCCGGGCATCACCAGATCACTGATAATCAGCTTGATCTCTGCGGTCCGATTCCGGGCCAGTTCCAAGCCCACCCTGCCATCCGCCGCCTCCAGGACACGATAACCCAGGGACTTCAGCTTCCGAGAAATCAGCGCTCGGATGGCAGCCTCGTCCTCCACCACCAGGACCAGCCCCTTGCCCGAATCGTTTGCGGGCCTTCCGCGCTCCTTGCTGCCGGTCTCTCGGGCCCCCTGATTCTCCTCCGCCAGGGGAAGGTAAATGCGGAAGATAGAGCCCTTCCCCGGCACACTCTCAACCATGACATCTCCACCCCGATTCTGGACCAGTCCGTAAACCGACGAAAGGCCCAGCCCGCGCCGACGCAGATCCGATCGGGTGCTGAAGAAGGGCTCGAATACGCGCTGCAAAGTTTCCTCGTCCATCCCTATACCCGTATCGGCCACGCTGATCATCGCGTACCGGCCAGGCCCCAGCTTGAGGTGCTTCCGGCAATAGTCCTGGTCCAGTTCCACGGGCCCGACACTGACAGTTATCATGGCCGGCTGCCCGGCGCGGGCGCCCTTTTGCAATACGGCGTCGCGGGCATTGACCACCAGCTCGAGCACCACTTGCCGGATCTCCGAGGGATCGGCTTTGACGCGGCAGGTCTCCCGGGACAGCTTCACCACCAGCCCCACCTCCTCGCCAATCACCCGGCGCAGGAACTCCTCGATCTGGGCCACCTCGCTCCTCAGATCTATTATGCGCTCACCCCGTACCTGCGACCGGCTGAAGGCAAGCAACTGGCGGGTCAACGTGACGGCCCGTTCGCCGGCCTCTCGTATGCGCTCGATGTCCCCCCGGATGGGATCGCCGTCATCCAGCTCCCCCAGGATCAATTCCACTACACCGAGTATGGAAGTCAGGATATTGTTGAAATCGTGCGCGATACCCGCGGCCAATCGGCCGATCGCCTCCAGTTTCTGCGCATGGAGCAACTCGCTTTCCAATCGCCGTTCCCGGGTGACATCCCGGTGGCATCCCCGGTACCCGACGCATGTTCCCGAAGCATCCCGCAAAGGCACCGCAAAGGTCTCACAAATCACCTGGCCCCCATCCCGCCGGACCAGACGCATGCCCAGGGCCTCCACCCGCTGGTCGCGCTCGATCGCCTCTTGCAGCGAGGCGACCAGCGGCCTGCGCAACTGCGGGGGGGCAAACTCGTCCATCTTCCTGCCCAGTACTTCTTCCGGCCGGTATCCCAGCAGGCGCTCCACGGCCGGGCTGGAGTACGTGTAGCGCCAGGTCCGATCGGTTTCCCAGATCCACTCACGGCTCAGATCGGCGATCTGCTCGAAACGGCTTTCACTGGCCTTGAGAGCCACACGGGCGCGGGCGATTTCCATGGCATTGACCAGCACCTCGGTAAAAAGGGTCAGGTACTCCAGCTCCTGTTGCGGGATCGGCCGTCGGGACATCCGGTTGTCTACGCTGATCACACCGTAGATCTTCCCGCCGCGGCGCAGGACCACCAAGTCGGCGGTGATGCCTTCCTCCCCGGGACGCGGCAGCGGTTCCCCGACGATGCACCCGCGTACAAAGGTCGCCCCTTGCTGTATCCGGCGAAAATATTGCGGCTGAATCGCCCAGACGATGTGTCGCTCGTCGGTGGTCTTGCCGTCCAAGCCGGTACCGAAAGTTCCCCGGAACCAGCCGATGCTGTCATCCCAGATGAACAAGCCTACCCGGTCGAAACCCAGTTCCTCCCGCACGCCCTCGACTATCGCGCGGCATATGCCCTCCACGGATTCCTGCGCGGTTACCCGGCCCAAAACCCTGAGGACCCGACCCTTGGCCTCCTCGGCCGCCCGCACCCGTTCCAGTTCCGCACGCAGGCCTTCGTTCGTTCTCGAAGATCCGCGCCGGCCACCTTTCGTGTCCTTTCTGGCTTCGCTCACCAACGGCCCCGAAGTGAACTTAACGATCTTAAAATAGAACCCGGGCACCGCAGATTCAAGAAAAGTAACCACCCCGCCCAGTCCGCGCGCACCTTCATGCACCGCGCTGTTTCCGCTCACGCCGGCGGGTAATCACCTCCTGCGCGATGGAATAAGGTGCCGCCTGGTAGCGGTCGAATTCCAGGCTGAACGTCGCCCGTCCCTGCGTCAGACCGCGCAGGACACCGGCGTAACCGAACATCTCGGCCAGCGGCACCGACGCAGTGATGAGCCGATTCTGCCTTTGCATCTCCATGGAGTCGATCCGTCCCCGGCGCTGGCAAATGGACGCCGAAACCGCGCCGGTGAAGTCGTCCGGCGTCACCACTGACAGGCTCATGATGGGCTCCAGTAGGACCGGGTCGGCCTTGAGAATCGCCTGACGGAAGGCCAGGCGCGCAGCTTCCTGAAAAGCGTGATCGCTGGAATCCACCTCGTGGTAGGAACCATCCAGCAGGGATACGCGCACGTCCACCACCGGGTAGCCGGCCCACACCCCCTCATTCA
>DTYT01000100.1 GCA_012961745.1 Kiritimatiellia bacterium
CACGACGAAAGAGAACAGACCCTCAACCAGTTATTGGTAGAAATGGATGGCTTTGAGAGCTCTGAAGGTGTCATCGTCGTAGCAGCCACAAACAGGCCGGATGTCCTGGATCCAGCACTGTTACGACCCGGGCGTTTCGACAGGCAGGTGACCGTCCCTGTGCCGGATGTACGAGAAGCTCGCCGGAATGACCGGTACTGCGGAGACCGAGGCCGAAGAATTCCATCAGATATACGGACTCGACGTGGTGGTAATACCCACCAACCGTCCGGTGCGGCGGGTGGACTTCAACGACCTGATCTACAAGACACAGAGAGAGAAGTTCGCGGCCATAATCGACCAGATCGAGGAATGTCATCGCCGTGGCCAACCCGTACTCGTAGGCACTATCTCGGTGGAGAAATCGGAAGTTCTCAGCCGTATGCTGCGCCGCCGGGGTATCCCGCATAACGTTCTCAACGCCAAGAACCATGAACGAGAGGCGGAGATAGTAGCCCGCGCAGGACAAAAGGGAGCGGTCACCATAGCGACCAACATGGCGGGACGCGGAACCGATATCAAGCTGGGCGAGGGTGTGGTGTATTTGGACCGGCGCCTGATTGAGTCGGACCTCACCCTGGACAGCCGCATTGATGGAAAAACCCTCCGGCAGTTGTTGGAGGAGAAACCCTGCGGGTTGTTTGTGATCGGCAGTGAACGACATGAGGCCCGCCGTATCGACCGCCAGTTGAGGGGTAGATGCGCGCGGCAGGGCGATCCCGGCTGCTCGCAGTTTTTCGTATCTCTGGAAGACGATCTGATGCGGCTGTTCGGTTCCGACCGTATCGCCGGGATCATGGAGAAGCTGGGTCTCGAAGAAGGACAGGTGCTGGAGCACCGCTGGCTGAATCGCTCCATTGAGAACGCCCAACGGCGTGTGGAACAACACAATTTTGCTATCCGGAAGCGGACCCTTGAATACGACGACGTAATGAACCGTCAGCGGGAGGTGATATACGACTTCCGGAGTTCCATCATCCGAGCAGCGGACGCGCGTGAGCACCTGTACGACATCGCTGCGGATGTGGTTTATGAACAGGCCGAAGCATTGACTGCCGGCGCAGAGCAGTCCGCCCTCTCGGAGTTTACCGCTTGGGTAAACAGCGTCTTTCCACTGGGCATGAGTTCGGACCGGCTGGCGGAGGTGTGGCCCGATCCCGACAAGGTGACCGAGGTGGTGGCGGGAGCCATCCGGCAGGCCTACGAGACCAAAGCGGCTACCGAGGAGCCCGAGGCGCTGCGGGAAATGGAGCGGGCGATGATCCTGCAAGCGATCGATTCCCACTGGCAGGAATTCCTACGAGCGATGGATTCGCTGCGGGAAGGAATCGCTCTGCGGGCCTACGGGCAACGCGATCCTCTGGTTGAGTACAAGCGGGAAGCATACAGCATGTTCGCGGACCTCATGAGTCAGATCAAACGGGATATCGCCCACCGGATGTTCCGGTCGGCCACTTCGCTGGAGGCGTTGGAGACTTTCTTGGCCTCGCTCCCGCAGGCATACATCCACGAGGAAGTCTCCGCTCTTGAGACGGCGGCCGCCGCA
>DTYT01000101.1 GCA_012961745.1 Kiritimatiellia bacterium
ACTGACGAACGTCTGCAGCGCCCAATCCCACGTCACATTCCCCGTCAGTAGCGGCTGAACCACCAGATGCCCCGACCCCACCGGCGACGGCAGCACCAATTGAAACGGCGACCGCCACCGCGACGCCGGCGGCTCGACCCAGACTTCATAGAGGCGCTGTCGCACCAAGGCGTAGTACCAGTCGGGCAGGGAGCGGGTGAACGCCGTCCTCTGAGGCGTCTCCTGCAGGTCGGACAGGTTCTCGGAGAGCATTTCTTTCAGTTCCTCCGCACTCGGGGTCCGCAACGTGGGCCTTCGCCGCCGTATCCTCCGCGGGCTTTTCCGGATCCGGGCCGCGGGCACCGGCCGGTAGGGAGTCCGCGGGGTTGGCGAAGGCGCGGCAGTTCTTACCGGCGGGGGCGCGGGCATGATCGCGACGGTAACCGTCTCGGGGATCGTACGGCGGGAGAGTAGATTTCCGAGCCATCCGACGCCTATCAGCAATACCAGGAGAACCGAATGGATCGCAATCGACACGCGCAGGCCCTTCTTGAAGAGCTCGTTCATCGGCCCTTCGGGTTTTCCGGTTGTGTAACCAGGGCGATTCGACTGATTCCGGCCTTGCGAAGCACCCGCATGATCTCCATGACGCGGCCGTATGCAATGCGTTCGTCAGCCCTCACTAGGACGGTCACCGCAGCGCCGGTTTTCCCGAGAGCACGCATCTTTTCGCGGAGGGCAGCAATATCTACCGGGCGATCATCAAGGTAAAGTCGCCCCTGCCGGTCTATGCTGATGGTCCGGGCCTTGCGCGGATCCAGCTCCTGGCCGTTCACCCGGGGCAAGTCTACGCGCACGCCCTGCTCGATAAGTGGAAACGTTATTATGAACGTGATCAGCAATAGGAATGTAAGATCCATCAGTGGGGTCATGTTTATTTCGCTGATCTCACGCAGGGATGTCAGTGTCGTACACCGAGCCATGGCACCCGTGTCTCCGGTCCTCAGAAGGAAGAAAAGTTGCGCTGTATTTCGGTATAGAATTCCTGGGAAAAGTTGTCCATCTGCAGCACGAGCCGGCGGATGCGATGGGCCAGTAGATTGTAGCCGATCGACGAGGGGATCGCCACGAGCAACCCGACCACGGTTGTGAGCAAGGCGCCGGAAATGCCCGGTGCCACGGCGGCGAGGGTGGCGCTGCCGGTAACCGCCATGCCACCGAACGCGTCCATTACCCCCCAGACCGTCCCCAGGAGGCCCAGAAACGGGCTTGCGCTGACTGCGGTTGCCAGAAAGCCCATATGGTCCTCCAGCATCATCGCTTCGTCGGCCACGTACCTCTCCAGGGTCTCCTGTACCATCGCCGCCTGGGGCTGCGAAAGAGGGCGCCGGGTGACGGCGTCCAGAAGAAGCTCGCCCTCGGTATCCGACGTAAGGCCGGTTGCCGCGGCCAGTGCCCGGCACCCTGCCTCGTAAACGCGGAACAAGGGTGAGCGCTCGAAGCGGCGACGGCGCAGGAACAGAGCCAAGGGATCTCCCTCGTGCCGGAACGCTCTGATGAACCGGTGCGATTCTTGCGCGGCCTGACGCAACTCCACGTACTTGGTAAGCATTATCGTCCACGCGAAGATCGATCCCAAGAAGAGCAGTACAATTATGACCTTACCGGCAGGATTACACTGCTGCAGGGCGAACAGCACACTGCCTACCCCCCCAGGATTTAGAGATACGATCTCCATGGATCGACCTTCTCCATCTTCATCGCCGGCAAAAGGAACTCCCGCGTCGGTGTCGTAATCACCGCGCGGGCCTACCATATCCCAGCAAAACTGGGATCGTCAATCAGCCAGACATCATCCCCCGGAAAATGGCCGGAGAACCCAGTTACCCCCGGCGTGAGGAAGCGGCTTCGAGCAGCGTCAACAGAATCTCCGTGGGTCGGGCCTCCGCACTCACTGTCCGAATGCCGGCGATGTCCGGTAATGTCACCTGCTCATCACCGCGCGCAACCAGTACAATACCGGCGCGGCGCTGCAGCTTGGCCACTGCGCGCAGCATCCCGGGGGGATCGTCTCCCAGCATCTCCACGTCCGCAATGATGCCATCGAAAACCTTCTCGCTGTTGACCAGGGAAAGCGTTCCCACTATGTCCCCGGCCCGATCGCATTGTGCCTTGGCGGCGGCGATTTCTTGGGAAATGCGCGTCATCAGTTCCTCATCCTTCAATGCCAGAAGAATACGCCATCTCTCAAGATACTGGAGCACCCCTTCGATGCGCGTAGGCTCTTCGGTCGGCTGATAAACGGGCAGTCTCACGTAGTAGATCGTATGCCCGCCCGACGAAGTGAATTCCACTTTTCCGCCTACTTCCGAGAGGATGGATTGCACGGTTGCGACTACCGCTCCGGCGTCGGTGGCTGTCAACACGGCTGGCCTTTCCGGCTTGACCTCATCCATTCCGCGCGGGTCAACCGGGCCCACTGCAAGCCGGACTTCCCGGCCGGCGGGAAGACCCTCTACATCCGCGGTAACCGCAATGAAGAGGGCACTTTTGTCCGCAGACTGTTGATGAGCCAACATGCCCAGACTAATGACAATATGCTGTACCTGTAAACACCCCACAACCACCGGGGGCAGATGTCCGGGCTCACCCGCGACAACCGTACAGCGGGTACCTGTGGTAAGCTCCAGGAATTCGGCGGCCTTGCGGATACTCTCGGCCAGCGCCCCGCAGGGCGGCGGTTCTCCCGCCCTGGTCAGGTCCAGCAGCCGGGCAGCGATTTCAGCACCTTGCATGGCTTGATCCCTGATGGAAGACGCCGCCCGTGCGACCTCCTGCTCCTTGGCATGCATCCGGATAAGTTCTGCATTACCGGTAATCACGCCCAGAATGTCGTTGAAATCATGCGCCACGCCGCGGGCCACCCGACCGATAAGTTGCAAAACCGCCACTTGACGCTCGATCCGTTCCCGCTCACGGCGCTCGGTCACGTCGCTCACCAGCAGCAGGTCTATGTCGTCGGCGGGCTGGGACCGAAAGCGCCACACCCGGACCACCCCGCCGAAAAGATGGATTTTCTCAATCTCCCGCGGCCGACGCAGGGCAAACAGGAAATCCACATCCTGGTCCGACAGCTCGGGGAAGATATCCCGTAGCCGCGCACGACCCGGCCTCACATCTCTACCGAGCATCACTCTCATCGCAGGATTAACCCCCAGTACTGTCCCCCTGCGGGTCAGTGCCACCACGCCGTCCTTGAAGTACCCCATCTCCTCAACGAAGCGCCCCAATTTCCTCCGGGTCTCAGCGCAAACGGTAGAACGAACGGCCCAAATCCCCAGTGCTCCGGCGAGAAGAATGAATCCCATGGTCAGGCTTCTTATGGCCACGGCGATGGAATCGGCCAATGCGGATACCCGGCCCTGATCAACCCTCATGACCAGTTGCCCGACCTTACGGCCGGCGGGATCCCGCAGCATCCTGGAAATCGCCGATGCCGGCGGCGTTTGCGATGCCGGAAGTATCCCCACGAACTCCGGATAACGCTTCCGGATCGCCCGCAGTTCCTCACTCGTAACCAGTAATGCGGTGACACAATGGTTCGTCCCTCCCTCAACTGCCCATGTCGCCAGGGCCGCAATATGGCCCTGCAACCGCGTGTAGGCAGGCTGAGAAGATTGCACCCACCCTCCCGCGTTGCTGCAAATGCTGCTGACCAGCACCTGGTAAACCTCGGATGAAGAAACTCCCTGCGCCGCCCAGGCAAGTACCCGCTGCCCCCCCACTACCGCCGACGCCACAAGCGGGACCCCGGCTTTGCCTGCGGTCAGAAGG
>DTYT01000102.1 GCA_012961745.1 Kiritimatiellia bacterium
GTAACGGGGCAAGCCCTGGAGACCGTCCACCCGAAAGTTCGCAAATTGTAGACATCCCAGAAGAAAAACTCCATACCATGCCTTTGGTGAGTCCCGCAAGGGGAGCCTCCGAGAAGAAAGTTCCAAAACACCGTTTGAATGGGACAAGCTGTGAGGATTGCGCCGCCAAAGGCGCGGCCTGCCGGTGCCCCCGGGGCCCGTGCCCGGTACGTATTCCCGGAGCGGACGGAGTGCGGAGCGGAATGGTATGTCATTCCCAATTGCGTTCATATCACCGGCAGGGTCAGGAACAGCCGAACCGTCCCGGAAGGCACAGTTTCCCCACTCTCTCAGCTTTTCTTGTTGAGAAAGGGCGGCTGTGCAAGGATGCCCTCGAGTCGCGCCCTGCGGGTACGGACCTCTACCCGCCTGCCGGGTTGGGCCACGTCTCGGTGTACGTAGGCCAGCGCGACCGCTTTACCTACGCTGGGGGCAAAGGAGCCGCTGGTCACGGCGCCGACCGGGCGGTCCCCCTCCAGCACCACGTCGCCGGAGCGTGCGGTGCGGCGCCCGGACAAGATTATGCCGATGAGGTTTTCCCGCGGTCCCTGCTCGATTTCCCGCACTACGGCATCGCGCCCGATAAAGTCCTTATCCAGATCAAGAAAACGGCCGCCGGCGATGCCCGTCGGTCGGCGCTCGGTCGTCAACTCGTGGCCGTAGAGCGGATAACCCATTTCGAGGCGGAGCGTGTCCCGGGCCCCCAGTCCTGCCGGGGCGACCGTTTCCCCCGAGAGGAGTCGGCGCCACAGGATGGCGGCCGCCTCCGCCGGCAGGTAGATTTCGTATCCCATTTCTCCGGTGTAGCCGCTCCGGCTGAGTAGGCATCGGGTTCCATCGAGCTCGACGTAGACCGCGCGATAGAATGGCAGCTCGGGGAGTTTCAGGCCGAAGACTTGTTCAAGACTTTGTCGTGCGTGCGGCCCTTGCAGGTCGAGTTTGGCGGTTTGCGACGAGATGTCACGGAAAGTGGTCTGCGGGCTGAGATGTTCCGTGATCCAAACGGCGTCACGGTTGGCGGTACCGGCGTTGACTACCAGAAGGAAACGGTCATCTCCCAGCCGGTAGCAGGTCAAGTCGTCGATTACTCCTCCTTCGGGGTTGAGCAGGTAACCGTAGCGGCATGCGCCGGGGGGCAATTGGGAGATCCGGCGGGTGAAAATCCGCTCCAGATCGGCTGCAGCCGTGGAGCCGGACAGTTCCAGTTCTCCCATGTGGCAGGTATCAAAGAGCGAACAGGCGGTGCGGGTATGGAGATGTTCCACGACAATGCCGGCATAAAAAAGAGGCATGTCCCAGCCACCGAATTCGGTCATGTGCGCGTGCAGCGCAATGTGTTCTTTGTGGAGGGGGGTCTCTTTCATGGCAACGATGCGGGCCAGATTATGGAGGGCGCTTACGGCGGCCGCCAGAAAAAAAGACCCGGCCCGCCGGCGGCTGGTGGTACCGGAGAGTCGACGCTGCGGGGGTTGATTTATCCTCCAGGTGGCATAGTATCTTGGGTCGAATGTCGCGGAGGAGCCTGGTGGACAAGGACATTTCAGGGGTTCTGGAAGGCTGGGAGTACGATCCCCGCCGAGTCACGGCGCGCTGGATCCAGGGCCATGATGGACGTCCGAAGGTCCAACTGCGGTTGGATCTGGGCCTCTTCCAGATGGCGGCGGAAGGACGACCGGACGGCACCACGCCGCATGGATTTGATTCTCTGCTGGAGTTTTACCGTGACTTGGAGGAGAGTCTGCCGGGATCCCATCCGGCCCTCACGTTAAACGACGAAGCGTGCAATGACCTCCAGCAGGAGGCGGTGCAGTATTACTGCCGCTACATCGCCTTCTACGCGGTGGGTTATCTGGATGGAGTGATCCGGGACACGCAGCACAACCTCGATATCATGTCGCTGATCGAACGACGGGCGGCTGATGCGGAGACGGCTTGGCAGATACTTCAGTTTTATCCCTCCGTGAGAATGATGAATGCACGCGCTGCGGCGGAAAAGGCAGAAGCGGACGGCGATATCCGGCGGGGGGTTTCGCACCTGGAGGAAGCGGTGCGTGACATCCAGCAGTTTTGGGCCACTTACGGAGACGAGGATGCTGTGGAATCGGAGCCGGATGAGATCGTGATTCTTGGAGAACTCTTGGAGCGGCTCCGCGGCAAATTGCCGGTGAGTCCCATCCAGATGCTCCAGAGCAGTCTGGATCGTGCCCTCCGCGAGGAGGACTATGAGCAGGCGGCGGTGATCCGTGATCGGATACGGCGGCTGCAGGAAGGCGGGTCACTGGTGGATGAGGGCGGAGAAGGATCCCGGTGAAAATCATCGAGCCCCACATTCACATGTTTTCGCGCACCACCGACGATTATCAGGCCATGTACGAGCACGGAATCCGGGTGGTGGTGGAGCCTTCCTTCTGGCTGGGTGCTCCTCGCAGCTGTGCCGGCAGTTTTTACGACAATTTTCAACTAATTCTGGAATTCGAGACGACGCGTGCATCGCGCTTCGGCATTGATCACTACGCCTGTATTTCGGTGAATCCCAAAGAGGCGGACAACCTGAAGCTGGCGCGTGAGGTTCTCGCGGGCATCGGTCCGTATCTGGACCATCCTCGTTGTGTAGCCGTCGGCGAGATCGGCTTCAACCGTATCACCCGGAATGAGGAAAAGGTTTTCCAGGAGCAACTGGAGCTTTCATTGGAAAAGGGGTTGCCGGTGCTGATTCATTCACCCCATGACACCCCTGAGGTAAGCAAGCGGGATGGAGTGGAAAGAACGGTATCCATTCTGCGCGAGATGAATTATCCGATGGAACGGGTGGTCATCGATCACAATACTGAGAATACCATGGATCTGGCACGCAAGTGCGGCGCATGGGCGGGGTTGACGATCTATCCGTACTCCAAGCTCGACCCGCCGCGTGCGTTGGAGATACTCAAGCGGTGGGGAGTCGAGCACACCCTCATCAACAGCTCGGCGGATTGGGGAGTATCCGACCCACTCACTCTCCCGCGTATGTCGCGCCTGTTGGTGGAGAACGGATTCCGGGCGGACCAGGTGGAGCAGCTTCTTTTTCAGAACCCGCTGGATTTCTACGCCCAATCCGGTCGCTTTCATCCTGACCTCGAGTTGCCTTTCATTCATCCCAACGTGTATCAGCGCTGACCGCGGGTCGGCATCTGGGCCGCGATGGAGAGTCGCGGCGCCGGCAATGCGCAGGTCCCCGGCGCTGCGGAGAAGGGTGGGTTGATTACGTCGCCCCGGATCCCTGGAGACGGCGGCTCAGTTCGGCGGCCAGCGCATGTGCCAGATAGATCTGTTTGCGGTTGATCTGGGCGGTGCGATGCAGCAAGACGAGGTATAGCTCGCCGCCGCGCACTATGGTTATGGGTCGCGATTCGACTACCAGAGTGATTGACTGTAAGCCGCCGATATCCAGTTGGCGGATATACCAGGCCAGCTTCTTGTATATCTGCGGCGCGAAAGCGGCCAGCTTGTCACCGTCAGCGGAGGTGGCCGTGGCCACTACGCGGTAGCCCTCGCGGTGGGCGAGCACACAGGCCTCAATGCCGGGCAGCTCCGCCAGCCTATCCGCAACCGAGCGGACATCCGGCACGCGGCTATCGCCCAGTATGCGGCGGATTTCAGGGACGTAGCGGTACATCTGCACTGTAACCGGGCGGCCAAGAATACATTGCAGAGCGCGTCGTCCGACGCCCCGGACGCGGGCCAGATCCAATACATCGAAGAAGGGGCCGTTGGCTTCGCGATCGGCCACGATTCGCCGCGCGAGTTCCGGTCCCACTCCGTCGATGCGGCCGGCAATCTCAACGGCTGTTGCCCGGTTGACGTCGATGCCCCGGACAAAGAGATAGGGATGTTCCAGCGCTTCTTCCTCTGGTCGGCCCGGCACGGGGGCGGGTTCGGCGGCCATGGTCTCAAGCGGCGCTTCCGCCTCCTGCGTCGCCGGCGCCTCCGTTGCCTCCGCAACGGCGGCTGCAGGCTCTTCCGCCGCGGCAGGAAGTTCCTCAGACCCGGGTTGGACCGGGGGCGCGGTAGTTCCGGCGGGAACTACCGCCGCCTCGGTGGTTTCCTCTACTGGTGGGGTCTCAGCAACCGCTTCCTCCAGCGGCACCGCCGTTTCCTCTGCGGCGGCCATGGAACCGGGCTGGACAGGTTGCTCGGCGGGGGGAGTCGATGTCGCTTGCACAGCCTTTTCAGGTTCGGGGGACTCTACATCGGCCTTCTGCGGGGATTCGGCGCCTTCTGGAACCTTCTCTTCCGGCTCCAATTCCTCCCCAGGGACTGCTTCGGCGGCTGAGACGGTGGTTTCGGCGGTAGGCATGGCCTGAGGGCGGAACAGGTCAGGGATGGGAGTCTTGGCCCGTTCGTCTTCCTCAAGGGTCATCCGCTTGCGGAGCTCCTCCGGCGGGATTGCTGCCACCACTTCAGCCAACGGCAGCGGTATGGAGAGACCGGCTCGCGTTGCTTCCCATCCGGGAGAGATGGTCCCTTGCGGGAGAGCCGAAGCCACTTCCCGCAAGGAAACCTCGACCTTGCCCCCGGCGAGCTGGTCGAAAAGGTTAGTGATGTGCAGCTCTACCCGGAGGTTATCCGCTATTTGTGAGGCTTTGGCGGTCAGCAGCTCGGCGGGTATCGTACTCAGCAAGGTGGCCGCGCGGATATTGACCACTTGGACAGCGGCGGATTCCTTCCTTGTGGCCTTCGGGGTCTCGGCTTTCTCCGGGCTTTCTTCTCCGATGATCCGCTCGATCTCCTGAAGCTGGCGGCGGATTTGATCCAGATCAGAAACAGGTGGGGCGGCCGGTTCAGACACCTGTTCCCCGGCAGGCGGCCGCCCCACGGCAGGAGGAGGGGTTGGGGTTTCAATCTGGAGTTTGATAACCTCTTGCTCGGACTCCGCCTCGTTCTTTCCCTCGGCGGGGGGGACATCCGCTTGTTTCTTGCCGCGGGCAAACCAATTGTTCAGCAGTGACACGGTCTTTGCTCCTGCGCGACTGCGGCATATTCCTAGCAGGAGGCGTGCCATTCCGTCTGTGCGGCGTACGGCGGACCGGTGGGAGCGTAGGGGACCGGCGGTCGGGCCGCGGTATCCCCACTCGCGGATGCCAAGCGATACGGCGGCCCTGGAACGGCGGTCGTTTGTGACGAGCAACTTCGCATTATTGAAAAAATGGCGCGATTACGGCGCGCTGCAGCCATAGCGGCAGGGCTTGGCGACGGGACCGCCTATGATCCTCGTGAATTAGATTCGTGCCGTAAGGCATATTTTTTGCTATGGAGATGGAGCGTCCGGGAAAAGGAGATCCGAAAGTGGCCTTCATCAACCTGGCAAAGAAGGAGATTTCCTTCAAAATTGTGTA
>DTYT01000103.1 GCA_012961745.1 Kiritimatiellia bacterium
CCTCCGTCATCGGCGAGATCGGCAACGCCGGGCAGTGCAACTACGCCGCGTCCAAGGGGGGGGTAATAGCCTTTACCAAGTCGGCGGCGAAGGAACTCGCCTCCCGCGGCGTCCGGGTAAACGCAGTGGCCCCCGGCTTTATCCAGACCCGGATGACCGGTGCCCTGCCGGAAGAAGCCCGCCAGAAGATGCTGCAGATGATTCCTTTGGCGCGCTTCGGCCGGCCGGAGGATGTGGCGAATGTGGTTGCTTTTCTGGCTGGAGACGATGCAACATACGTCACTGGTCAGGTGGTTAACGTGTGTGGAGGTATGGTGACCTGACGGTCGCCGTCAGAAAACCGACAGGAGGGCAGCAGGAATGGCACTCGAACAGAAGGTGAAGGATATCATTGTTGAGCAGCTGGGCGTCAACCCGGACCAGGTGACGCCCGAGGCCTCGTTCATCGAGGATCTCGGCGCCGATTCGCTGGACACCGTCGAGCTGGTGATGGCCTTTGAGGAAGAGTTCGGAGCCGAGATTCCGGACGAGGATGCTGAGAAGTTGACCACGGTCGGCGCGGTGATCAACTACCTCAAGGAGAAAGGGTTCGACAAGGAAGGTTGAGGGCGCCGCGCTGGTCCTTCGGCACCGCCGGGAGATTCACGGAATATGCAGGGTCGCCGGGTAGTCGTTACAGGAATCGGACTGGTCACTCCGCTTGGATGTGGAGCGGAACAGGTTTTCGACCGTCTGATAGCGGGCGAATCCGGTATTCGGAAGATCACCCGTTTTAATATCGAGGGATATGATTCCCAGATCGCGGGTGAGGTTCGTGACTTCGACCCGGAGCGGTATCTCCCGCGGAAAGAACGGCGCCGGCTGGACCTGTTTTCCGTTTACGGGCTGGCTGCGGCCGTTATGGCGGTGGAGGACGCCGGACTCGAGGTGGATAGAATCAACCGGAGCCGGGCCGGAGTTCTCATCGGATCCGGCGTGGGAGGACTCAAATCACTTCAGGATCAGCACCAGATCCTGCTGGACCGCGGTCCACAGCGGGTGTCGCCGTTCGTGATTCCCCAGATCATAACCAACATCATTTCCGGCCATGTGGCGATCCGGTACGGGCTTACCGGGCCCAACTTCTGCGTGGTTTCGGCATGTGCCACAGGGGCCCATTCGCTCGGCGAAGCTACTCGGATCATAAGCCATAATGAAGCCGACGTCATGATCGCGGGCGGAGCGGAGGCGCCCGTCTGCGAGGTCGGTCTGGCCGGCTTCGCCGCCATGAAGGCGCTCAGCACCCGAAATGACGAGCCTCAACGGGCGAGTCGTCCGTTCGATGCCGAGCGCGACGGATTTGTTATCGCTGAAGGGGCTGCTGTTCTGGTTCTGGAGGAGATGGAAGCCGCCCGGAAGCGCGGTGCGCGGATCTACTGCGAGGTGGCCGGCTACGGACGCAATTGCGATGCCTACCACATAACGGCCCCGCTGGAATCGGGCGAGGGAGCGGCCCGGTCGATGAAGTTGGCACTGGAAGACGCCGGGATCCTCCCGCAGGAAGTTGACTATATAAACGCGCATGGGACGAGCACCAAGCTCAATGATCGCGGGGAGACGCTGGCCATCAAGACCGTCTTAGGGGAGGAGAAGGCCGGCCGGGTGATGATCAGCTCCACGAAATCCATGACGGGACACCTGCTGGGAGCGGCGGGTGCGCTGGAAGCCGCGGTTTGTGCCCTGACCATCGTGCGGGGGGTGGTTCATCCCACAACAAACTACGAGCATCCGGACCCGGAATGTGACCTGGACTATGTGCCCAATGAAGCCCGCGAGGCAAAGGTGCGGGTATGTCTCTC
>DTYT01000104.1 GCA_012961745.1 Kiritimatiellia bacterium
CCACCGTGCTCACCTCGCTCGGTGTACCCATGATCCTGGCGGGCGACGAATTCGGCCGGACGCAGCAGGGAAACAACAACGCCTATTGCCAGGACAATGAACTGTCATGGGTGGACTGGTCCCGGGCGGAGACCGAGCGGGACCTGCTGGAATTCGTCCGGGCGGCCATCAGGGTGCGCCGGCAGTCGCCCCTGTTGCGTTGCGGTTCGTTTCCCCATCCCTACCGCAAAGGCTCGCCGGTGCGGATGGAATGGTTCGCTCCCTCCGGGCACAGGGCCGATCCGGGCCGCGATCGGGCCTGTTCATGCCGCCTGGCCTGGGTGTCGCCGCCGGGGGGGGGACCGGCCGCCCATTGCCTGGTCTACAATCCTACCCCTGCGCCGGTCACCTTCCGGCTGCCGCCCGCCCCGGTGGCGGGAGCCTGGCGGATGGTCCTGCACAGCCAGGAAGACGCGCCCGCGCTGCACCCGGACGGGCACCTGGAAACCATCCCGCACTCGTTCGTGCTGCTGGACTGCGGAGTGGAGTAGCACATTCGGGGTTGCGGCCGGCGGCGGGACCTCCGCCAGCTATTGTCACCCGGCAGGCGGGGCGGTATCATGCCGCAGGCGGGGTGTCATGACGCGCAAGGAACAGTCCGAGTCGGCGGTGCTGCTGATCTCCTGTCCCGACCGCAAGGGGATAGACGCCGCGGTCACCCGCTTCATCGCGGAGAACGACGGCAACATCATCCACCTCGACCAGCATGTGGACTTCGAGCGCGACTGGTTCTTTATGCGCATCGAGTGGGAACTGGAAGGTTTCGCCCTGCCGCGCGAGGCCATCGGCGACCAGTTCCGTCCCATCGCGGGGAAGTTTCACATGGAGTGGAGCTTGAGGTTCTCCTCCCGGGTGCCGCGCATGGCGGTATTCGTTTCCCGGTTGCCCCATTGTCTGTACGACCTGCTCGCGCGGTGGAAGTCGGGGGAATGGAAGGTGGAGATTCCCCTGGTCATCAGCAACCATTCCCACCTGGAGGCGGTGGCCTCGTCCTTCGGGGTGCCCTTCCATGTTTTCCCGATCACCCCGCAGAACAAGGAATCGCAGGAAAGGGAGGAGCTGCGGCTGTTGCGCGCTGCGGAAGTGGATTTGATCGTTCTGGCCCGCTACATGCAGGTTCTCACTCCGGTGCTGGTGGACGCCTATCCCAACCGCATCATCAACATTCATCATTCCTTTCTGCCGGCGTTTCCCGGATCGCGGCCGTATCACTCGGCCTACGCCCGCGGGGTGAAGGTGATCGGGGCGACCAGTCATTATGTGACGCGTGAGCTGGATGCTGGCCCGATCATCGAGCAGGACATCATTCGGGTCAGTCACAAGGATACGGTGGCTGACCTGGTGCGGAAGGGCAGGGACCTGGAGAAGCTCGTCTTGGCCCGGGCGGTGTGGTATCACCTGCAACACCGCGTGCTGGTTTACGGCAACAAGACCGTGGTCTTCGACTGACCCGTTGGTGGTGATTGGCGGGGACCGGCCG
>DTYT01000105.1 GCA_012961745.1 Kiritimatiellia bacterium
GGTGCCAGAGATGCGGCCGAGCGCGGGCCTACATTAGGAAGTTTGGCATATGCCGGATCTGCTTCCGGGAGCTGGCTTCTCAGGGTAGGTTGCCCGGCGTGATCAAGGCAAGCTGGTGATGGAAGTGGAGAGTTGATTATGACGCTTTCGGATCCAATCGGGGATATGTTGACACGCATCCGGAACTCGTGTCGTGCCGGTCACGAGACGGTGGAGATGCCGCACTCGAAACTAAAGGCGGATATAGCGCGGGTCCTTCAGCGCGAGGGCTTTATCCGGGCATACACCACGGAAGGACGCGGGGCGGCCAAGACACTTCGCCTTTACCTGAAGTACGATGAAGAGGGGCACCCGGTGATCCGCGGACTGGAACGGGTAAGCCGGCCGGGACTCCGCAGGTACACCGGCGCCGATTCCCTCCCTCGGGTCCTGAGCGGACTGGGTATTGCGATTCTGAGTACCTCCGCCGGCGTAATGACCGAGAGGGAAGCACGGAGGCGCCGCGTGGGTGGTGAAGTTTTGTGTCACGTTTGGTGATGGAGAAGCAGTGATGTCAAGGATCGGCAGATTGCCGGTTCCCGTACCGGCGGGGGTGACGGTGGAGGTGGCCGATACTCTGGTCCGCGTGGAGGGGCCAAAGGGGACGTTGTCCTATCGGGTGCCGCCCGAGGTTACTGCACGGGTGGAAGGCAACTCGGTGATAGTGGAGCGGCGGGGAGAAAGTAAGCGGCACCGGGCGATGCATGGTACGGCTCGTTCGGTGATTGCGAATATGGTCAAGGGGGTTGGCACGGGATACCGCCGGGAGCTGGAAATCCAGGGGGTGGGGTACCGTGCAGAAATGCGAGGCAGAAAGCTGGTGCTCTCGCTGGGGTATTCGCATCTTGTGGAATACGATGTGCCTGACGGTGTGGAAGTAGAAGTCGCCGACCAGGCCAAAATCGTTGTTAGCGGGCCGGATAAAGTGCTGGTCGGCAATGTGGCGGCACGGATCAGGAGCTTCTACGTGGTTGAACCGTATAAAGGTAAGGGGATCCGATACCGGGATGAGCATGTGCGGCGCAAGGCCGGCAAGGCAGTAGGCTGAGCAATGAAGCCGAGGAGCAGGACGGATTTTCGCAGGCGTCGCCATTTCCGGGCGCGGAAAAAGGTTTTCGGGACAGCCGAACGCCCCCGGATGGCGGTCTTCGTGTCCAACAAGCACATGTACGTGCAATTTGTTGACGATGAGAAGGGGCATACGCTGGCGGCGGTATCCACGTTGGACTCGGAGCTAAGATCGGAAGGCGTGAGGGTCAACCGCGTCGGCGCGGTACGGCTGGGGCGCCGGGCCGCGGAAATTGCGCTGGGGCGGGGGATTGCGAAAGTCGTGTTTGACCGGGGTGGCCATCGCTATGGTCTGAGGCTGCGCGCGTTGGCGGATGCCGCGCGTAAGGCGGGACTTGAGTTCTAGGACCCTGTCGGGCTGAGACATAATAGAACGAGGTGCGAGGACAGCATGGCGGATGAAGGGACAGCCGAGCTTGAGCGGGAACAGGTTGCAGCTGCCGAGATCAGCGAGCGCGTCGTCTTTATTAATCGCTGTTCCAAGGTGGTGAAGGGTGGCAGACGGTTCAGCTTTAGTGCGTTGGTTGTTGCCGGTGACCGGCAAGGGTTGGTGGGATTTGGCCTGGGCAAGGCCAATGAAGTTTCAGAAGCGATACGCAAGGGAACCGAGATTGCGCGCCGAACTATGTTTGAGGTGAAACGCCGCGGTACGACCATACCTCATGAGGTGACCGGCCATTTCGGGGCGGCCCGGGTCCTCCTGAAACCCGCAGCGCCGGGGACGGGCGTGATCGCCGGAGGCGCGGCCCGAGTTGTCCTGGATCTGGGGGGCATCCGGGATGTGCTGGCCAAGACACTCGGCAGCGACAATCCGATCAATGTGTGCAAGGCGACCTGTGAGGCTCTCCGACAGCTTAGAACGGCGGAGGAGATAGCCAGAGTGAGGGGGAAGCGGTGACGGTTTCCGGGATTAGACTGGAAAGGTTGGCGGGCGGTGCCGGATCGCGCAAGCGTTCCAAGCGGGTAGGCTGTGGGCGTGCTTCGGGCCGCGGGAAGACCTGCGGGAGGGGGACCAAGGGTTACAAGGCGCGATCCGGGTCCCGCCGGAAGGTTGGATTCGAAGGCGGGCAGATGCCTTTGGTAAGACGTCTGCCCAAGCGGGGATTTCGACATGTTCGCAAGCACGCGTTTGCGGTGCTCAATCTGCGTGACCTGGCGGCCTTTGTTGAAGGGGAGGTGGTATCTCCCGAAACCCTGAAAGAAAAGGGGCTGATCAAGGGGCGGTATGATGGCGTCAAGATATTGGGCAATGGTGAGCTTCGGCATGCGTTGCTCGTGAAGGCTCATTCATTCAGCGACCCTGCGCGGGCCAAGATAGAAGCGGCCGGTGGCCGCTGTGAGCTGCTTCCGCGCTAGCCTGGGGTGGGGGGAAATGTTTTCGGCTTTTGCAAACACGCTCAGAATTCCTGAATTGCGCCAGCGCATTCTTTTTACGTTCGGCCTGATCCTCGTTTGCCGAGTCATCGCCGAGATACCCGCTCCCGGGATAGACGCAGTCGCATTGCGTGAGTATGTGGCCCGTCTGCAGGGGGGGGCAGGTGGCCTTTTTGGTCTTTTCGACCTTTTCAGCGGTGGAGCGTTGCGCCGTTGCGCGGTGGGAGCTCTCGGTATCATGCCCTACATCAGCGCCTCGATCATTCTGCAACTGCTCACCGCCGTCATTCCGAGCCTGGAGAAACTCGCCCGGGAAGGAGAAACTGGCCGGCAGAAAATAACGCAGTATGGCCGTTACCTCACCGTATTTCTCTGCATCATCCAGGGGTACGCGATGGCGGTGACCCTCGAAAACCCGGAGGTGTTCGGCATTACGAGTAAGATTGTCACCGATCCGGGCCTGGGATTCCGTGTGCTGACTGTGCTGACCATGACGACGGGCACGATCATGCTCATGTGGCTGGGGGAACAGATTACGGAGCGGGGGATTGGAAACGGGGTATCGTTGATAATCACGGTTAATATCACCAGCCGGCTTCCCACCGCACTGCGGGCGGCATACGACATGTTTCGGCCTCATGGGGGCGTTGCTCAGTTCACGGTGTTTCATCTGGTCGGCATGCTGGCGATGTTCTTCCTGGTGACGGCCGGCGTGGTGGCAATGACTCAGGCGCAGCGCAAGATACCGGTACAGTTCGCCAAGCGGGTGGTGGGACGCCGCGTTTACGGAGGACAGACCACCTTCATGCCGCTGCGGGTTAACTATTCAGGAGTCATGCCGATCATATTCGCCCAGGCAATACTCATGTTCCCCGCCAAGATGCTGGCGCTGGTCCCGTTCACACCGTTCAAGTATCTTGCGGCGCAGTTGAGTACGCAGACACCTCTGTATCTCCTCTTCTACGGATTGCTCATTATGTTTTTCTCGTATTTCTGGGTCGCCACGCAGTTCAATCCGGTGCAGATAGCCGATGATCTCAAGCGCCACGGGGGATACGTACCCGGTATCCGACCGGGCAAGCCGACCGCGGAGTTTCTGGATCGCACCATGACTCGGATAACATTGGCCGGGGCAATTTTCCTCACGCTCATCGCTATCATTCCCTCCGTTATGTACCGCCAGTTCGGTATTCCCTGGATGGTTTCTTCCTTTTTCGGCGGGACGAGCCTCCTGATCATTGTCGGAGTGCTTCTGGATACAATGCGTCAGATCGAGGCGCATCTGGTGACGCGGCACTATGACGGGTTCCTGAGAAGGGGCCGTCTGCGGGGGCGGCGATAGGAGTCGGTAATGAAGGCGATCATCTTGCTGGGGGCGCCGGGCGCGGGGAAAGGCACCATTGCCGAGGAACTGGCAAAGCGGGGGGGCTATGAACACGTTTCCACGGGTGATATGTTGCGGGTGGAGGTCCGTGAAGGCACGCAGCTGGGGCGCGCGGCCCGCAGCTACATGGAGAAGGGCGAACTGGTACCGGATCAGTTGATCATTGAAATAATTGGGAAACGTTTGGCGAGTGCGAGAGCCGACACCTGTCTGGTTTTTGATGGATTCCCGCGCAACGTGGCGCAGGCTGAGGCACTGGAGAGGGAGGTTGTGGGGCACGGCGGCAAGGTCTCACACGTTTTTCTGCTGGAGGTTCCGGAGCGTGTGCTGGTCGATCGCATATCCGGACGGTGGGTCTGCCGCAAATGCGGCGCGGTTTATCATGTCCGGAACCTTCCGCCGAAACAACCAGGGATCTGCGACGTGTGTGGCGGTGAGTTGTATCAGCGACCGGACGACAACGAGCAGACCGTCATCAACCGTTTGAAGGTGTATCGACAGAATACGGCGCCGTTAATCAGCTACTATGAGAGCAAGGGGCTGCTGCGTCGGGTTCCTGCGGCGGGGACCCCGGAGGCCACCGTGGGCACCATTATGGCCTGCCTGGGGGAGGATGGGTGCTGTGATAGAGATTAAGCGGCCGGAAGAGATCGGGCGGATGAGACGCAGCGGGCGTGTGGCAGCTCAGGTCCTGGCGGCCGTGAGGGAGCATGTCAAACCGGGGATAACTACGCAAGAGCTGGATGACGTGGCCAAGGAGATGATCAGAAAGCTTGGCGCGCGTAGTGCGTTTTTGAATTACCGTGGCTATCCTCGATACATTTGCGTTTCGATAAACGAGGAGGTGGTGCACGGGATTCCGGGGACCCGACGCATCAAGGAGGGGGATATCGTCAGTATTGACGTGGGGGTAGTTTGCGACGGGTACATCGGAGACAATGCGGCCACGGTGGCCGTGGGTAAGGTTGATCCGGAAATCCTGAGGCTGGTGCGGACGACAGAGGAAGCCTTGTATGCAGCGATAGACCGTATTAGACCGGGGCGACGTCTGGGCGAGGTGGGATACGCGATTGAAACTACGGCCCGGCGTGCGGGGTTCAGTGTGGTACGCGAGTTCGTCGGACATGGCGTGGGGCGGCATCTGCACGAGGATCCCCAGGTACCCAATTTCGGTCCGCCTGAGTCCGGGCCGGTATTGGTGGAGGGCATGACATTGGCTATCGAGCCGATGTTGAATCTGGGTTCCGACGCCGTCGTGGTCAAGGAGGACGGATGGACAGCGGTCACGGCCGATGGTTCTCCATCGGCACACTTCGAACATACCGTAGTGGTGAGCAGCGGTGTTGCCGAGATCTTGACATGCGCGGGAAAGAAGTAATTGTACTGGACGCAGAGCTGATAAGTGTGATAAGTGAAAAGGCTTTTGAGGCCCGGCTGGCGAACGGGCATAGGTTTACGGCGTATGTGCGGTCTTGGGCGCGAGGAAGGGGGGCGCGGCCGCTCGGGCCGGGATCGAGGGTAAAGGTGAGGTTTTCTCCCTATTCCATGGCCCAAGGAGAAATTATGCTTGACAAGAAGGGCAACGAACGGGAATGAAAGTCCGCAGTTCGGTTAGAAGAATATGTGAGCGATGTCGAATTGTCCGGCGGAAAGGCGTGGTACGTGTGATATGCCGTAACCCACGCCACAAGCAACGCCAGGGCTGAGTTTTGGAGGTGAGCGATGCCACGCGTTATGGGAATTGACATCCCGGGCAAGAAGCGGATAGAGTTTGCGCTTCGCTACATTTACGGTGTGGGTCCTGCACTGGCACGCAAGATCGTTGCGGAGGCAGAAATCGATCCGTCCAAGAAAGCGGACGATCTGACCGACGAAGAGATAACCAAGATAAGCCGGGTTCTACAGAGTGGATACCGGATCGAGGGCGATCTGCGACGCGAGCTAACCCAGAATATCCGGCGGCTGGTTTCAATCGGCTGTTATCGAGGACTGCGGCACCGGCGAGGGTTGCCGGCCCACGGGCAGCGTACCCGAACCAATGCCCGGACGCGCAAGGGACCGCGGCGCACGGTGGGCGCAGTCAGGGATCGGGCTGCGCGTGCTGCACTCAAAGCCGAATTGGGCAAGAAGAGATAGCGTTCGAGGGAAAGATGGCCGCCGGAGAAGAAAAGAAGATTTCAGGCGAAGCCGCAGCAAGGGAACCGGCGGATTCCAGCGGACAGAAGTCCGAGACGCGTTCCCACGCGGGACGGGATCGAGTTACGCGGTCGGTGATGTGGGGGGTGGCACACATCAAGGCCACATTCAACAATACGGTAGTTTCGATTACCGATCCGAGGGGGAACGTGTTGGCATGGAGCTCGGCCGGAAGGTGCGGCTTCAAAGGGGCGCGGAAGAGCACCGCCTATGCTGCCAACCTGGTCGCACAGGATGCGGCCCGTCAAGCCGCCGGAAAAGGCATCCGGGAGGTTGAGGTGCGAGTGCAGGGTCCGGGAGCTGGCCGCGAGTCGGCTATCAGAGCACTGCAGGCTGCGGGATTGACCATTCGGGCGATCAAGGACGTAACCCCGATACCGCACAACGGGTGTCGTCCGCCGAAGAGGCGGCGGGTATAACTGCGGCAGCGAGGTAGACCATGGGCCGATATACTGGACCAGTTTGTAAGTTGTGCCGGAGAGAAAGAATGAAGCTCTTTCTCAAGGGAGCCAGGTGTCAAATGGCGAAGTGCCCGATAGACACCGGACGTGCCCCGCCGGGGATGCACGGTGCCCGCCGCGGGAAGTTGAGCGAATATGCGACCCAGTTGCGCGAGAAACAGCGGCTCCGGCGTAGTTACGGTCTTCAGGAAGGACAATTCCGCCTGTTTTTCCAGCGGGCACTGAGGATGAAGGGGGTGACCTCCGAAAATCTCTTGCGGTTGCTCGAATTGCGGTTGGACAACACAATCTACCGTTTGGGGTTCGCTCCTTCCCGCAGGGCGGCGCGCCAATTCGTGCGGCATGGTCATGTGTTGGTCAACGGGAGGAGGGTGGACATTCCCTCGGTGGTGCTGAAGCCCGGCGACGTGGTCGAGGTCGGGCGGCGGCCGAGTAGCCGAAAATATGCCGAACAGTTCGTCGAGCTGGCAGAATCGCGCGGCGTAGTCCCTTGGCTGAGAGTGGACCGCAAGGCCTTCCGGGGAGAGGTGCTGTACGAGCCGAAGAGAGACGAGATGCCGGTGACGTTTAACGAGCAGCTGGTGGTCGAGCTGTACTCCAAGTAACGGGGCAAGACTGCCGCACGGTTGGGTCCGCAGCGAGGAGGTGTCGAGATGGCGAAGCGGCTGGCAAGATTTGAGATGCCCAAGCGAGTGGTGAAGGAGGAGAGCACCGCAACGGGCACCTACGCGAAATTTGTGGCCGAACCATTTGAAGCGGGGTACGGCCGCACAATCGGCAATTCACTCCGTCGCGTGCTGCTTTCTTCGATCGAAGGCGCAGCGATTTCGAGTGTGCGGATTGAGGGCGCAATGCACGAGTTCTGCTCGATACCGGAAGTGGTCGAGGATGTGACTGACATAATCCTCAATCTGAAGAAGGTTCTTCTGAAGATGTATACACGGGAACCGCGCAGGATCCGGCTGTCTGCGAAAGGGCCCGGGGAGGTAACGGCAGGTGATATTGAGGGCGACCATCTGGTCGAGATCCTTAACCCGGACCAGCATATTGCGACCCTTACCGACGACGGGAAGCTGGAAATGGAAATGGAAGTCCGTATCGGCCGCGGGTACTGCGCTGCGGACCGGAACAAGAAACCCGGTCAGGAAATCGGGGTGATTCCCATTGACAGCCTGTTTTCCCCCGTCCGGAGGGTCAACTATCTGGTCGAGAATACCCGCGTCGGACAACGTACCGATTACGATCGTCTTATCCTCGAAATCTGGACCGACGGGCGGGTGACTCCGGATGACGCCCTGGTGATGGCGGCCGCGATCCTCCGGCACCATTTGGATGTATTCGTGAGCTACGACAAGGATTTGGTGGAGTTCGAGGAGATCGAGAAGCACTACGATGCCGAACGCGAAGAGCTTCGCAAGAAGCTGAACATGAGCGTCAACGAGATTGAACTCAGTGTGCGGGCAGCCAATTGCCTTAACAACGCCAATATCACAACAGTGGGCCAACTGGCCCAGAAGACAGAAACTGAGATGCTGAAGTACCGGAACTTCGGCAAGAAATCGCTGAACGAAATCAAGCAGAAACTTGCCGAGCTGGGGCTGTCCTTGGGGATGAAATTCGATCCGGAGCTGCTGGAACCGGCGCCGGGCGTGGCGAAGAGCGATCGCGAATAGAAGAATGAGACATCGCAAGAGGACAGTGAAACTGGGCCGCACCTCGCCACACCGGGAGGCGATGCTGGCCAATCTGGTATGCAGTCTGATCGAGCACCGGCGGGTTACCACAACATTGGCCAAGGCCAAGGCCGCCCGCTCGCTTGCCGAGGAGGTGGTCACCCTCGGTAAGGAAGGGTCACTGGCGGCGAGAAGGCGAGCCGCCTCGCTGCTGCGACAGAGGCAAAGGGTTCGTGCACTTTTCGAGGATATCGTGCCAGCCGTGAAGAACCGTTCCGGCGGGTATACCCGGATTATTCGTCTCGGTCAGCGGCGGGGAGACAATGCCGAACTGGCGATCCTAGAGTGGGTGGATTACCGGCTTCCAGTCCGGGATAAGAAAAAGAGAAAGAAGGAAAGAATACAGTCTGCTGGGACCAGGGAGGAGTCTACGGGGACCTCAACCGGCGAAGGTGAGTCGGGCACGCGGGGCGGGAAAGAGGCCGCTGCCGGAGAAGCCACACCGGAGAGGAAAAGGACACCCTTCTGGCGGCGGTTCCGGAAAGAGCCGGCGGAGTGACGCGGGCAGGCGAGACGAAGGGGCTCTATTTTCGGCCGAGGTGCCACTGCAACAGCGGCAGGTAGTTTGAACTGCTGTTGCGCAGCATGAACTCGACGAGATCCTCCGGCGAATACAATCTTGGGCGCCGCTTTTCCCAGGAAAAGATGTTGCAACGGCCTCTCCATCCATTGGGGTGTACGATGAAGACGGCCGGAGTCTTGTGCACGCGGAATTTGCGGGCGAGCCTCTGGTTGTCCGGGTTACCAGGCAGATCTATTCGGACCTTGATGTACTCCCTGAGAATTCGCTTCACAGTTAAAGTCTTGAGGCCCCTTTTCTCATACCAAGCGCAGAGCCCCTTCTCATTCGGGGTATTGGGACGAGCGAAGTACAGGAATATGTCGGCACGGCAGTTGTTTTGAATATCCAGGGCCTTCTGGTATCCGGCCGCTCCGTGGAACCACTTTCTGGGAGGATTCAGGCCGGTCGGGGGAGGTGGTTTTCCGTAAGACGAACAGTAGCATAGTACCAGTAGGCACAAACCCAGTGCTGACCGGCGGAAGTACATATATGTATGATAACGCTGTATCCCCCTGGGAGTAAAGTAATAGGAATGACCAAAGGTACACCATGATATGAAAATCTGCATCGACGTGGCCTACGGTGACGAATACAGGGCTGCTGCGGGTGTGGTGGGGTTCCGAGACTGGAGAGACTCGGATCCGGCTTTCACCTCGACCGTGATCTGTGACGCGGTAGAGCCCTACGTTCCGGGGAAATTTTACCTGCGTGAGCTACCGTGTCTCTTGGCGGCGGTACGCGAGTTAGGGGGCGTGGATCTAGAGGTGATTCTGATCGACGGGTACGTGTGGCTGGCACCCGGCCGACGCCGGGGACTCGGCGCTTACCTGCACGAGGCGGTCGGCGGGATTGCGGTCGTCGGAATTGCCAAGAGCAGGTTTCGGGGAGCCAAACAGGAGGCCCGGTCGGTATTTCGGGGCCGCAGCCGGCGGCCGCTGTACGTTACAGCGGCTGGACTGGATGTCGATTTTGCAGCGGCCATGATAGAGCGCATGGCGGGAGCGGGCAGAATCCCGACGCTGATCCGCTGGGCCGATAGTCTGGCACGTAAAGCGATCGGTGGTGGAAACTAAATCACTTGACGGAATAGGGGCTGGTGTCGCAAAGTTACAGCGATTTCACGGGTAGGCGCCGTGGCAGTCGAGGTGGTGTCTTGCACGGCTAACGGCGGCAGAGGAAGTTTGTCTTCGAGCCGGCCCGGGGTAAGAGTGCGGGAGCAGGAGAAGGGGTAAGATGTTCGATTATCTTATGGGACTGTTCTCGAATGACATCGGGATTGATCTGGGTACGGCGAACACACTGGTTTACGTGAGGGACCGCGGAATTGTCCTCCGGGAACCCTCGGTGGTTGCGATCCAGTCTGGTACCAATCGCGTACTTGCCGTGGGAGATGAGGCGAAGCGCATGCTTGGCCGGACCCCTAGTAGCATCGTTGCCGTGCGTCCTTTGAAAGGCGGAGTCATTGCAGATTTTGAGATTACGGAGGCGATGCTGAGATACTTCATCCGGAAGGTTCATAACCGGCGTAAGATGGTCCGGCCGCGCGTCATAGTTGCGGTGCCCAGTGGTATTACGGAGGTAGAAAAAAGGGCGGTGAAGGATTCGGCTCTGCGCGCGGGAGCCAGGGAGGTCTATCTGATCGAGGAACCTATGGCTGCCGCCATTGGAGTAAACCTGCCGGTCCAGGAACCTGCGGGTAATATGATAGTAGATATCGGCGGCGGCAACGGTTACAAGCGTCGGCAGCACGCCTGTCCATCAGGCTAAGAAAGGACTGCGCATGATCCTGCTGGTATCCGGGGCCCTGTGGGGTACCATGATTCCCGGCTACGTGGTACGCATCGCTATATTCA
>DTYT01000106.1 GCA_012961745.1 Kiritimatiellia bacterium
ACCGACACCAGCCACGGGCGGCGGCGGCGGATCTCCTCGGTGGCGCGGCGGATATAGGTATTGAAAAGTGAGTTTATCCACATCTCCTCGCCGGTGGTCTGGTCCCGATAGCGAATCCGGGCGGAGAAAATCTTGTGCTTGCAATGTTCCGACCACGTCTGCGCGATGCATTCCAGTTCCACGTCGGTGGGCTCAGCCGGCAGCCCCCTCTCCCGACGGAAGCGGCGGACGTCCTCCCGCCGGTAGTAATCCCGGATGGCGCGCATCTCTTGGAGGCTGAGCGCCAGGATACCGTCTCGGCTGATCTGCATCAGTTCGGCGCCGCCCACCTCCAGATCGTAGCGGCGCACCAGCGGTCCTGAACTCTCCCGGAAATGCGGGACTGCGGTGTCCGGCGGACATGCCCGCCATTCCGCCGCAGCGTAGATTGTGATCTGCTGAATAAGGGTGTTGGCCAGCATCCTTCGCGCCAGCCGCTCGACGTCCCGCCGCGAGAGATCCCCCCGTATGAAATACTGGGTGGAGGTATAGACACCCTCCCCGGGCGCCAGTCGCCGACCGGCGACGTCCTCCACCACCGCCTGAGCGGTTCGCCCGAGATTATCGGTCACTCCCGGCTTGTAGCCTATCTCGATCAGCCAGTCGAAGCCCGGCGGCGCCAGCCGGCCGAACTCCGAAACCGAGGTGACCGGGTCGGTAAAGGCCGCCTTGACCGCCGCCCGTAATTCCGCCGAAAGATCCGCGGCGATTTTGTACACGTCGCGCGTGCGGCATGACCGTATGCTCAGCCCGAGGAAGGTGCGGGCACGCTCCCGGACGATGCGGCCCCGCGCATCCGGAATGCGCGGCTTGAGACCCACTTCCAATCTATGGACCGGGATCTTCAACGGACCCCGAATAAACGATATGACGCGGCCCTGCAAGCCCGCAGAGCGCCGGCTCACTGGAATGCCTGCCTACCGGTTGATGCGCACGTATTCCTCGGTGAGGTCACAGGTGTACAGGGTGGCCCCGTGGTCGCCCAGATGCATGTCGATGGTAACCGTGAAAGAGTCCTGCCGGACGACCTCCTGCAGCACCGCCACAGGAGTCTCCGCAGCCCTGCCCCCGGTCACGACCGGATGATCATCGTACCGGATCTCTACGCGATCCTCCTCCAGGCGCGCGCCGGAGTACCCCAAGGCATCCATGACGCGCCCCCAGTTGACACGCCCGCCCGCCCACGCGGCCTTCACCAGCATGGACTCCGCCACGGCCCGGACCGCCTTTTCGGCATCCTCGGCCGAGGCAGCCCCCTTCACCGTCACGGTAACCAGCTTCTGCGCGCCTTCCCCGTCCCGCACGATCATCAGCGCCAGCCGTCTGGAGACATCCTCGAAAGCCCGGGCGAATGCGCCCGACCCAGGATGATCGCCGCTCAGCTCGCGATTGCCCGCCGTCCCGCTGGCCATGGCGATCACCGTGTCGTTGGTGCTGCAGTCACCGTCGACCGTGATCCGGTTGAAGGTGCGCTGGGTCACTCCGGCAAGCAACCCCCGCAGGTAGGCAGCTTGGACCGCCGCGTCGGTGAGGATATAGGCCAGCATGGTGGCCATGCGGGGCGCAATCATGCCCGCGCCCTTGGCGATACCTGCCAGGCGGATCTGCCTCCCGTCGATCTCCACGGTCACCGAGACGGTCTTGGTACAGGTGTCCGTGGTCAGGATGGCCCGGGCGAAGCTTGCACCGCCTCCGGCCGACAGGCCGTTGATCGCCGTCCCGATTCCCGCCGCGATCCTGTCCATCGGCAACGGACGTCCGATGACCCCCGTGGAACACACCAGAACCTCCTCCGGCTCGCAGCCCAGTGCCCGGGCCGTCAATTCCGCCATGCGCTGCGCATCCTGCAGCCCTCGCTCGCCGGTGCAGGCATTGGCGTTGCCGCTGTTGACCACCACCGCCCGACACGTGCTGCGGACCATACGGCTGCGGTTGAGCTTCACCGGAGCAGCCGCTACCCGGTTGGTGGTGAAGACCGCCGCGAAAACCGCCGATCCCCGGCAGGCGATCACCCCGAGATCCTCCCGGCCCCCGCGCTTCAGGCCGCAGTGAACCCCGCACGCCATGAATCCCTGTGGCAGGATGACTTCCGTCATGGTACTTCCCTTCAGGCCGTTCACCGTCCGGTGATACCAGACTGCCGTTCCGGGAACAACGGGAAACGCGGGAGAAATATGCCTCAGCGCTTGGAGAACTGGAACCGCTTGCGGGCTCCCGGCTGACCGGACTTCTTGCGCTCTTTCATCCGCGGGTCACGGGTAAGCATCCCGCTGTCCTTGAGCTTGTCGCGGAGTCCCGGTTCGGCCTGCACCAGGGCGCGGGAGATGCCGTGGCGCACCGCTCCCGCCTGCCCCGCTTTCCCCCCGCCCTTGACCACCGCGGCCACGTCGTAGCGCTTCTGGTTGCTGGTGATGGCCAGCGGTTCCTCGATGTAGATACGCATCGCCTCGGAGGGGAAGTACTCCTCCATGGGCACACCGTTGACCAGCCGCTTGCCCACTCCGAGAGCCAGTCGCACGCGCGCCACCGCCGTTTTCCTTCTGCCGGTAGCGGCGAACTCTACAGGCTGTTCCACCATTCCAGGTCCCCCCTACACATCCAGTGGCAGCGGTTCCGGTTTCTGGGCCTGATGGGGATGATCCGGCCCGGCGTAGACTTTCAAACGCCTCATCCGGCGGCGGCGGAGGTGGTTGGCCGGCAGCATCCCCCGCACCGCGTGACTGACGATATATTCCGGGCGGCGCTGGCGCATCAACCGGGCCGGTATCTCCTTGAGTCCGCCCGGATAGCCGCTGAAGCGCTTGTATGTCTTATCCTCTTCCTTCCGACCGGTGAATACCACCTTCCGGGCGTTGACCACGACGACGAAATCGCCATTGTCCGCGTGGGGTGTATAGGTCGGCTTGTCCTTGCCCATCAGTACCCGGGCTATGCCGGCGGCCAGTCTCCCGGCGGGCTTGCCGGCCGCATCCACCACATACCACCGCCGCTCCACCTCGTGCGGCTTGACCAGGAACGTCTTTGCCGATCGCAGCATCTTCCGGATCCCCTGTGCCTCAAGGGCCGCAAAACATATACGAGTGTCCCCTGACTGTCAACCTCAATATCCGCCCGCCGCCGCCGGAGTTCACCCGTCCCCGCGCCGCCACCGGGCCTGGAAGAAGTAGAGCACGTACGCGGCCATGAAAAGCAGCACCATTGCCACCAGCAGAACCCCGCCCGCCAGCAGGATCCCTTGGGGGACCGGGTAGGTGCGCCGGGCGAATACCACCAGCACCAACCCCGCCAGCCCGCAGGTGTACGCCGCCGCTCTCACCGCATTGACCGCCTTCACCGGCCGGCCTCCGGCGCACTTGCGGTATCCACCGCCTTCTCCATGATCCAATCGTCCATCACGAACCCCCCACCGATATCCGCCATGCGTCCCTGGCTGGTGCGGAATCCCAGTCGCTGGTAGGCGGCTATGGCGGCATGGTTGCGCTTGTTCACCGCCAGCCGGACGCGGGAGAACCCCCCGCGGCGGCACTCCTGCTCCACCACTTCCAGTGCACCGCGGGCCAGCCCGCGGCGGCGGTGCTCCTTCCGGACATATAGCTTGCTCAGAAACATCCGCCCTCCGGCGGGCTCGGGACGAAAAGCAAAGTATCCCACCGCCTCGCCTCCCAGTTCTATCAGGAAGTAGCGGCTGCCCGCGGCCATCTCCTCGGCTATGGCCGCCTCGCTCTGGAACTTGCGCAACATGTAGTCCACCTGCGCCTGGCCGATGATCTCCGGGTAATGATCGTTCCATATCTGGCGTGCCAGGCGGGCCACGGTACGCATCTGGTCCACCGCACGCACTTCGCGAAATGCCACCCCCTCAGTCATTGCGCCTCACCCCGGCTTGCACAAAGGCGCCGACCTGGCCTAGTCCGCCTTCCCCGCAGGCTTCCCGCCCCGCTTCTCAAGCTCCGCCAGGCGAATCCGGCAGCGCTCCAGCTCCGCCTCCAGCCGCCGCCGGCGTTCCTCTTTGGTACGCACCAGGTAGGTCTCACCGGCGTCTTCCACCGGCTGCAGAAAGGAAGGCTCCGGCTCCGCCTCCAGTTCCTCCAGCCGGCGCTGCAGCTTTCGTATCCGGTTCTCCAGCGCGGCCTTCCTCAGTGACAGGGGGCTCATGCTCCATCCTCCTCCATAATTATCCACGACTTCCCTCCGCTGGCAAACGTTCCCTGGGAACCGCGGTCTGACTCAATACCAGTACTGGCGGTCCAGCGTGCGGTACTGGACGGCCTCCGCCAGATGATCCTCCCCGATCTCCTCCGCGCCGTCCAGGTCGGCCACGGTCCGCGCCACTTTCAAGATCCGGTTGTAGGCCCGCGCACTGAAGTGCATACGGGTGACCGCTTCCTTCAGCATGGCCGCCGCCCCGCTGTTCAGCCGGCAACAACGCTGCAGTTGCCTGGCCCCCATATCCGCATTGCAATTGATACCCGGATCGGAGGCGAACCTCTCCTCCTGGAGGCGGCGGGCCCGCACCACCCGCTCGCGGATGGACGCGCTGGGTTCCCCCGCGGAAAGCGAACTCAACTCACGGTAGCTCACCGCGGGAACCTCCACGTGGATGTCAATGCGGTCCAACAGGGGGCCCGATATGCGGTTGCGGTATTTCTGGATCTGGTGCGGCGTGCAGCGGCATTCACGACGTGGATCGCCGTAGTACCCGCAGGGACAGGGATTCATCGCCGCCACCAGCATGAAGCGGCAGGGATAGCTCACCGACACCGACGCCCGGCAGATGTTCACTACGCCCTCTTCAAGGGGCTGCCGCAACACCTCCAGCACATTGCGGTGAAACTCCGGCAATTCGTCCAGAAACAGGACCCCGTTGTGGGCCAAGCTCACCTCGCCCGGCAGGGGTGCCGATCCACCACCCAGCAGCCCCGCGTCGGAAATGGTGTGATGGGGCGCCCGGAACGGGCGGCGGGCGACCACCGGCTGTTCCGGTGGCAGAATCCCGGCGATACTGTGAATCCGGGTCGTCTCCAGGACCTCCTCCAGCGTCAGGGGCGGCAGGATGGTCGGTATGCGTCGCGCCAGCATGGTCTTGCCGGTGCCCGGAGGGCCGATGGTCAGGATGTTGTGTCCTCCCGCGACCGCCACCTCGAACGCCCGCTTGGCGTACTCCTGTCCCTTGACCTCCGCGAAATCCTCCCCGTAGGTCGAGGCCTCCCGGAACAGGCGGCGGTGATCCACCCTCACCGGGGGCAGTTGCCGCCGGCCCCCAAGGAATTCCACCGCCTCGCGCAGGGAGGCCACCCCGTAGACCTCGATTCCCTCCACCAGGGCCGCTTCCGCTGCATTGTCTCGCGGCACCATCAGGCAGCGTGCGCCTTCCGCCCGCGCGGTGGTCGCCACCGGCAGAATCCCGCGCACCCGCCGCACGGCGCCGCTCAGGGCCAGCTCGCCGGTAACCCAGAACTGCTGCAGGCGTCCCGCAGGCACCTCGCCCACCGCCGCCAGAGTGCCCAGTGCAATCGGCAGGTCGAAGCGGGGGCCTTCCTTGCGGACATCCGCGGGTGCCAAGTTCACGGTCAGGCGCCCCTTGGGGCGCTGAAACCCGGAATTGACCAGGGCGGTCTCGACACGGTCCTTGCTTTCCTTGACCGCGGCGTCGGGCAACCCCACGATCACGGTCACCGGGTCGCCGCCGCCATGGTTGACCTCTATCTCCACCCGGTATGCGTCAATCCCCACGGTCCCCGCGGAGAATGCTTTCGCCAGCATGGTCCCTCCTGCCAGGCCGATCGCGGCGCGGGAATTATCCCCGCCCCCCGCCGCCCTCACAAGTTCCAAGTTACCGCCGCCCGCCCGCGCCGGAGATTGAACCCGGCCCCCGGAAGCGGTATAAGGGGCTGAGTCATGGCTCTCAATCTTGTCAGCCTTGGGGGACTGGCGGTCCTGTTGGGTTTTGCCGCCCTGCTTTCCACCGACCGCCGGCGCATCAACCCCCGCGTGATCCTCTGGGGGCTCGCAATCCAGTTCGCCTTCGCCGCGTTTATTTTCGGGGTGCCGTTGGGATCGGAACTGTTCCTGCGCGTCAGCCGTGCGGTGGAACGGGTCCTCCGGGCGGCCCGCGCCGGAACCCGCTTCTGTTTCGGTATCCTGGCCGCCGCTCCCGGCGAAGAGGGCTCGCTGGGCTTCATCCTGCTTTTCCAGGGGCTGGCAACCATCGTATTCTTCGCCGCCCTGATGGAGGTGCTCTACTACTTCGGGATAGTGCCTTGGATCCTGAAACAGTTCTCCCGGGTCTTCACCCGGCTGATGCGGGTGAGCGGCGCGGAGTCGCTCTGCACCGCCAGCAACATCGTCGTCGGCATAGAGTCGGCCACCACCATCCGCCCCTTTCTGGAGCGGATGACTTCCTCCGAGCTGTGCACCATCCTGACCGCCGGGCTGGCGACCATCGCCAGCAGTGTTCTGGGTCTCTACGTGCTGATGCTCAAGGACACCTTCCCCAACATCGCCGGCCACCTGGTCTCCGCCAGCTTCCTCTCCGCCCCCGCCGCACTGGTCATGTCCAAGATGCTGCTGCCAGAAAGCGAAGTCCCGGAAACCCTGGGAACCGCGGTGAAGCCCCACTACGAAAGACCCGCCAACCTGATGGCGGCGGTCATGCGGGGAGCCGACGCCGGCGGGCGACTGGTACTGGGGATCCTGGTCCTGTTGCTGGCGGTCCTGGGACTGGTGGAGCTGGTCAACATGGGATTGGAGTGGCTGAGTGCGAAGCTCGCTGCGCTGGCCGGCGGTCCGGTGGACCTCAGCCTGCCGGCACTGCTGGGATGGATGTTCTACCCGTTCGCGGTGGTCATCGGCGCCCCCCTCACCGATGCGGCCGCAATCGCGCGCCTGCTGGGGGAAAGAGCGGTTCTCACCGAGGTCCCCGCCTATCAGCACCTGGCGCAAATGCTGCAGGCCGGAAACCTCACCGAGCGCGGAGCGGTCCTGGCCAGCTACGCGCTCTGCGGATTCACCCACGTGGCCGCGGTGGGTATCTTCACCGGGGGAATCGCCGCCCTGGCTCCGCGGACCAGCGGCAAGCTGGCCGCCGTCGCCGCCCGGGCTTTCCTGGCCGCCACCCTGGCCTGCCTGATGACCGCGGCGGTGGCGGGGGTGTTCTACCACGGCGGTTCACTGCTGTACGCCGGGCGCTGACCGCCGGCAATCCCGACCGGTTCAGCCGCCCCGACCCCCGCCCGCGACGGGCTTCCGGAAATAGCGATCCTGGCGGGGACGCCCCAGGATACGCCGC
>DTYT01000107.1 GCA_012961745.1 Kiritimatiellia bacterium
ACATGGCCGAAGACCTGAAGGAAACGCTTTACGAGTTCGTGGATCGATTCGACGTCACGCTGCTAGTGGTCGAAAACGCGTTGAGTATTCCCATGCACCTGCCGCTGGGGGCCGCGCTCACCGAGTTCCTGGCGGAGACCCGGCTACCCGCGATAGGTCATCACCACGATTTCTACTGGGAAAGAAGTCGTTACGCGCTCAATGCGGTGCACGATCTTCTGGATGCCTGTTTCCCGCCCCGGGATCCCAACTTGAGGCACGTAGTGATCAACCAGGCGGCCCTCGAGGAACTGTCATGGCGGCGGGGCGTGCCTTCCATGCTGATTCCCAACGTGCTGGACTTCGAGAAACCCCCGCGCCGGCTCCCGAGAAGCGCCACCCGGGAGCTCCGGCAACGTCTGGGACTGCAGCCGGACCGGTTCATGATCCTGCAGCCCACGCGCGTGGTGCCGCGCAAGGGCATCGAGCACGCCATCCAGCTGGTGGAGATGCTGGGCGAGGACAAGTATGTACTGGTAATCAGCCACGAGGCCGGGGATGAGGGGCTGGAGTACCGCCACGCGCTGAGCCAGGCGGCAAGTGATGCGGGGGTCAACCTGCGATTCATCGTCGCCGAGCCGGGCGGCATAGCTGCGAAGGATCCCGTATCGGCCTTCCGCAGTTCCCGGCATCGCGAGGAGGTCCGGAAACGATGGGACGAGGGACGGTTCACGCTGGGGGAGATTTACCAGTGTGCCGACCTGGTCACCTATCCCAGCCTTTACGAAGGATTCGGCAATGCGTTTTTGGAAGCGGTTTACTACGGGGTGCCTCTGGTGGTGAACCGATACGCCACGTTCACGCGCGACATCGAGCCCAAGGGATTCCGGGTGATCGTCATGGAAGGTTTCGTGAGCCGGCATGTAGTGGAAGAGGTCCGCAAGGTGCTCGCCGATCCCGGTCGCCGGAAGGAAATGGCCCGCCACAACTATGAGCGTGCACGGCGCTTCTACAGTTACGCGGTGCTGCGGCGCAGCCTGCGGACGTTGATCATGGGTATCCGCGGATACGAAATGGCCTAAGGCATGTACCGGTTGTACGGCAGCCAGATACTGCGCAGGCTGAGGGAGCGCTTCGAGAGGCTCTACGGCAACGCCGCGGACCTGTGCCTCAAGCGGGTGATCATGATGGTGGGGCGCTACGGGCAGGGCATCGAGGCGCCGGGGCCGGGACCGCTCTGGGACCAGACCGATGCACTACTGATCACCTATCCGGACATGCTGAATACCCTGGGTGAGCGCCCGCTGCGGACTCTCCACCGCTTCCTTCGTGAAAGACTCCGCGATTCCTTTAGTATCGTGCATATCCTGCCCTTCTTCCCCTTTTCCGCAGACGACGGATTCGCGATCGAAGACTTTCGCAATGTTCGTCCGGGACTGGGGGACTGGGACGATATCCATCGAATCGGGGAGGATTTTTCCCTGATGTTCGACCTGGTGCTGAACCACGTCTCGCGGCATCACCCGTGGATAAAGGATTATCTGGAGGGAATCGCGCCCGCCCGAGACTTCTTCATCGAGACGGATCCGACCGAGGATCTCAGTCTGGTGGTGCGGCCGCGCAGTACCCCCCTGCTCACCAGGCTGCCGACCAACCGCGGGGCGCGGTATCTTTGGACCACGTTCGGCAGCCAGCAGATCGACCTCAACTTCGCCAATCCGGACGTACTTTTCGAATTCCTCGACCTGCTTCTCCACTACGTGCGCCACGGGGCCCGCATAATCCGCCTGGACGCAGTAGCCTACGTGTGGAAGAAACCGGGCACTGCCTGCATCCACCTGCCGGAAACCCACGAGCTGGTCAGGTTGTTCCGCGATTTTCTGGGAATATGTGCTCCCCGGACCATCTTGCTCACCGAAACCAATGTCCCCCAGCGCGAAAACCTCTCTTACTTCGGCGAGGGCGACGAGGCACACATGGTCTATCAGTTCTCCCTGCCGCCCCTGTTGCTGCACGGGCTGCTGCGCGGGAGCGCCCGC
>DTYT01000108.1 GCA_012961745.1 Kiritimatiellia bacterium
AAGGCTTGGAAATTTTCATCCCGGAACTTCCAAGGCTTGGAACTTTTCACCTTCCCCTTTCGGAGGGCGCAAATCACTGCCGCGGAGGCCGAACAACATCCCCTTGGCTACCTGGCCGGAACCGGGACACGGCCGTGGTCTCCATCCCCTGCCCTCGGCGGGGCCACACCGGCCGCAAGAAGTTCCCTCGAGGCGGCATATCGGTCCAGACACGGCTGGCGCAGGAGGGAGAAATACTTCACCAGGTGCTCCACTACGCCGGACGCGCCCCGGCGACGGGCCGGGACGGACTGCTGCAGCCTGACCGACAGCCAGGCCCCCACCAGCCTTCGCTCCTCGAAGGGAAGATCCATCAGATTGCTCAAATCAAGGTCACGGTCGAAAGTGCGTCCCAGCAGAGCCCCCGCCTGCGCCGCGGTTATGCGTACCGCGGACTGTACCTGGCGGTGCAGGAATTCGGTTTCCTCGGCGCCGGTGGTGAAGCGCGGAGTGCCGGCCACGAAAAGTTCCCAGCCGTACTCCAGGCCCCGCGGATCGCCTCGCGAGAGGATCTGGGCCAACCAGGCGTCCGGCCGCGCGTCTGCGGGGAAGCCGCTGATGAGGTCCAGGGCTTGAGGGATCCCCCCGGCGGTTTGCACAATCCATGCGAACAAAGTTGCACTGATGGATTTTTCCAGGTGCGGTCCGGGTGCCGGGGCGGCACTGGCGGCAAAATCCGCCAGTGGCGGCAGCAGCTCGTCCTGCCAGGCGACGTATACACTGCGATAATCCCCGAGCCTCACTTGCGGCCGGACATAGCGGGCGAGGCCACAGCCCGCCCACCAGGGGGGCTCGTCCGGGGACCGACCGCCGCCACCGCGGTGAAGCTGCTGGATGACCAGCATTCCCATCACTTCCAGGACATCGTCTTCCGAGGTGCGCCAGTCCCAAGTCACCTCGATTACAGGACGCAGCCCGGCCGGATCGCGACGCAGCGCGATCTTCCCCCTGCGGTCAGCCCCGGCCGGCGTTATCGCGACCATTACCTTCATCCGCGGCGGCAGGACCCGCCGTCCCAGAACAGATTCCATCCGGGCGATGAGCTCCTCGGCTCCCAGGGCGATGCGCAGTGCCCGCTGCGGCTCGATGCCTCCCACCGCGAATCGTCCGGAACTGCTGCTGATGGTGGCGATGAGGGAATCGGCAAGCTCTCCGGCATCCCCCACCGGTGGAAGCCAGATCACCAGCAGAAGTGTCGCGCATCGGGCCGCCGCCGAAGAAACCGCTTTCATGGGCGGGTGCGCCCCCGGCTCTCCAGTATCAGGGTGACTGGACCGTCGTTGTGGATTTCGACCAGCATCCGCTTGCGGAACTCTCCCTGGCGGACCACGTATCCCAACTGCCGCAAGCGTCCCATGAACTCCTGGTACAACGCCGCGGCTTCCCCGGCCGGCGCCGCCTCGACGTAGCTGGGCCGGGTGCCTTTCCGGCAGTCTCCGTAGAGGGTGAACTGGCTGACGACCAGGAGCTCGCCGCCGGCATCGTCGATGGAGGCGTTGAGTCTCCCCTCGCGGTCGTCGAATATCCGGAGCTGCGCCACCTTGCGTGCCAGGAAGGCGGCATCAAAGATGGTATCGCCTCGCGCGACACCGATGAAGATCAACGCACCCGGTCCGATCGCAGCGGTCACCTCGCCGTCCACAGTGACCGCGGCCCGTCTGACCCGCTGTACCACGAGTCGCACAGTCGATGCCCGGTCAGCGGCAGGAGACCCGCCGCCTACTCCTGCTCGCCCGTCCGTACGCGCAGACTCGGCAGCCGGTTGATGACTCCGGCAATCTCGTACCGGCGGGGACGCGCCAAATCCCCGCGCAAATCGCGGGTCAGACACCCCAGACCTTCGGTGCTGAGGTCCCGGTCGATCAGGTCGAGCAGTTCCCTGACCGGGCGCGGTTGATCAAGATACCTGACCCGCATGTAATACAGGATCAAACCAATGGTTGCGGTCTGGGCCGCATCCGCCAACTGGCGCAAGCCCTCCAGGGCCAGCTCCACCCGTCCGAACTGCAACCGGTGTGTCTCGGGGGCGGCGATGACCGCATCGTGCGGACCGCTGCTGGCGTCGATGCTGGCCGGAATCACCCATCGCTGAATTTCACCCAGCCGGCGCACCGCCTCGGGCTCCAGCCCTCCGGTAACGGTGTCTGCCACCGCTTTCTTCGCCTCGGCGGTTATGTCGGATACGCGATTGCGGTCGATGCGCAGCACCGTATCGGCCACCGGAATGAAAGCCGCGGCAGCCGCCCCTCCGCCGACCACCAGCGAAACGCCCAGTTCGTCGGCGAGCTGGCGCGCCCACCGACTGAGGGCCACCACTCCGGAATCGGGCAAGAGCTGGAGCAATCGTGAATCCCCGATCAGAAACGCCGCCGACGATTCGGATTCGTCGAAGACCAGCACGCGCGCGCCGGCTTCGATCGCCTCGACGGTCGCGGCGGCCTGGGAAACGAAGTCATCAGCGTGTCCGGTAGTGTACTCGGAGCAGCGGGAGTCGCGCGGGAAAAACATCGACAGATCCACCCGTTGCACCGGCCGGCCGCGGTCCCGGCAGACGTAGACTGTATCGGGAACCGACACCGCCAGTTCCCGGCCGTCTCCCAAGGGATGGTTGTAGATCCCCGATGCAATCGCACTGATCAGCTCCCGGCGTCCCGAGCGCTCGTCGCCCAAAATCACGGTTATCCCCTCGGGAATCCCCAAACCGCGCACCTTTCCGGCATGGGTGACATCCACCTCCTGGGCCGCCGAATCGTCGACCACCAGGGGCTCATCATTCTCCAGCCGGGGGGCTTCGCCGTCCGCTCCGCGAGCCAGCAGCGAGCCTTCCGCCACGAAGGCCACCAATCCCCGGGTGGACAGCATCTGCCGTATTTCGTCGGCGTCTTCCATGGCATCCACCGCCTGTTCCAGCTCGCGCTCGTCCAGGTTCCAGAAGATCAGCGATGCATTTACCGCCACCGGCAATTCCTCGAAGAACACCTCGCGCAGTTCACTCCCCGGTATACGGCCGTCCCGCTCGGGCAGATTATAGTAGATGCGCGCCTCCACGAATTCATCGGTCACCACCAAGCAGGTGCGCGGCAGGATCTTCTGCCCGGGAGCCGAGATGAACAGTCTCTTGCGGGCAATCCCCTGCTCGTCGAATTCCAGTGCGGCCTGCAGGTGCGCCGCAATCCGGCGGCCGAGGTAATCCTCCAGGGCCGTTCGACGCACCGCGGTATTGTACAGGTGCGGTGGGAACCCGGCGACCACATCGGGAACCCGTACGACGAGCAGCGTCGGGCCGTTCTCCGGATCCTCCTGAACATGGGTTATCTTGAGCACATAGCGGGCAAAGTCAAAATCGCCTATCAACTTGGCGTACTCCCGATAATCGGCCCCGTCCATGGACTCGATGATCCCGTAGAATTCCTTCTTGTCTCTCATTCGTCGTCTCCCCTGCTACGCGATACAGCCTCATACCCCACAGAGCATCCGGTGGTCCTCCAGTCGGATCAGCACCAGATTCTCCAGAATCCGGCGCACTCTTTCAAGCTCGCCTGCATCCCCCGCCAACGCCTGCACCACTGCGCCCGTCCATCGCGGCGGCAGCGGCAGCCGGCCTATCGCCAGGCTCTTCACTACCAGGGCAGCGTCATAAGCAGGTCCGCCCGAAGTGCCCGTCAGACGCAGCGTCGCACGCAGCGGTCCCCAAAGTATCCGAGCCGTCATCCGGAATCCGCCGCCAGTCAGGTCGAGCACCGCCGCCTCGACGCATACCCGCCAATACGGCGGCATCGGAAGACGGCGGGCCCAGATCAACCCCGCCAGATAAGAATTGATCTCGTCTTCGTCGAACCAGACGGCTGCGCTCTTCCCCTCCTCGAGCGCAGCCTCCAGCTCGGACAACTTGTTCCGACACGACCTGGCTTTCCCCAGTGACAGACGACCATCGCATACCGCGTCCACCGGCCACAGCGCCAGCATCGAGCCAAGTGCCGCGCCCGCCCCGAGAAGAACCGCTGCCGCGCCGAGGGCCCCTCCGAGGCGCAGGCCCCCCGTGAACGCGCGGCGTGAACTCCCCGGGCCGCGATCCGGTCCGGACAGATCCAGCCTCGCGCCACACGACCGGCAGAAGATCCGGGCCCCGGGATTCGCCGTCCCGCACTTACCGCATCTTACCGCCCCACCGCGAGCCATCCCGGACTAGTCCCCGGCATCCTTCTGCGGCGCGTTCTTTTCCGCCGCGCCGGATCCTTTTCCGCCTTTATCCGATTCCGCACGCTGCGCCTTGTGATACCCGGGGCTGCGGTAATCAGTGGCGTAGAAGCCGGAACCCCGAAAAATCACTCCCGCGCCGGAGCCCAGGCGTCGCTCCACCTTCCCGCCGCACCGCGGGCAGCGCCGGCGCGGAGGGTCGGACATCTTCTGGAAGAGCTCGAAGATGTGTCCGCAGCGCTGACATTCATATTCGTAAGTCGGCATGTTGCCAGCCTCCGGTTGACCGCAAACAAGGAGCACCCACTATAGATACCCGACGGAAGGCTGTCAATCTGCCGCCGGAGTGCCGGGACCCCCCGGGCTTCCCGGTCCATGCGTCAGATCACTTCCACCTCTATATCGTCGGTGTCGGTCTCGTCCTCCGGCTGGACGGCGATAGGCTGATAGGTGGGCAGGAACCGGTAATACACCTGAAGGGTGAGGGCCGCCAGTGTGGTACTGTAGACTTTCCCCAAGTAGGTCTCCTTGCCGTGCTTGACCCCGGCCGCCTCGCCGGGAGCAGTCCAGCTGCCGTCAGGATTCTGACTACGGGTGAGGGTTCGCGCAATACGGGTGTTCCACGCGTTCCACGTGCTGCCCCCGTAATGAAAATTGGCCTGGGAAATGTAATACCAGCCGTATACGGCCCAACTGCCGGGATCCTTCCAGTCACACTTGGCTCCCTTCAGGGCTTGGATCGCCGCGCGAACCTCGGGATCCTTGCCGTGTCCCAGGAACTGGAGGCACAGGATGCCGATCGCGCAAACCCCGTCGGTACCCGAGCCCTTATCGGTATATCCGAAGCGACCGGTTTCCGGATTGAATACCGACTTCAGATCGGCCACGGATTTTTCCATAGCCTTTTTAATGCCCGGATTATCTGCCCCGGCCAAGTAGGCCGCCTTGAGCGCCTGAACCTGCCAGCCGGCCACCGAAGTATCCCGGCGCGGACCTCGGTCGTACTTGTAGTTCCACCCACCGCCATCCTGCTGCCCGTCGAGTATCACCTGGATCGCGCGCTCCATAACGGCCTTGAGCGCCGGGATGCGCGTCAGGCCGTAGGCCTCGCTGATCGCATAGGTGGCGATGGCATGAGCATAGGGGCCCGACTGGTTGGCGGTCTTGCAGAAGCGTCCCTCCGCATCCTGCCTGGCCACCAGATACTTGATGGCCTTCTCGACCGTCTCCCCGTAACGTTCCGAAGCGGTGGTTTCTCCGTGTGCCAGGAAGGTCAGCAAGGCCAGGCCGGTCATGGCGGTCTTATTGGGTGGCCCCCACGACCCGTCCGCGTTCTGATGCTTCTTCAACCATTCCAAGGCCTTGATGACCGCCCGCTCGGTGTACTTCCCCCACCTCCCCGCATACTTACCCAGCATCGCCGCCCGGCCGGACTTCGATCGACCGGCAAATAGTCCCTTTATTATCAGCGGGCTCTGAACCTCGCTACGGATATCCAGCGCGGCGAAGTCGGTGACTTCTTCCATCGGGGCGATGGCCTCCTCGACGTCCAGGGTCTCCTCCGGGACGACTGCCTCGGTGGTGGGCATCTCTTCCGGCAGCTCGGGAAGCTCTTCGATCTGCTCCAGCTCCTGCTCAAATTCCTCCAGCTCCACGGCTTCCGGCTCCATCACCACCACCTCGACCTCGGGAGCCTTTTCAGCCGTGGTAAAGATCAGCAGGCGCATCAGCGCATAGATGATAAGGATGTGCAGGATCACCGAACCGGTCGGACCCACCGCGTGCTCCAGCACCTGCCTGATTCGGTAATCCAGCTCCATCGGTCCTCCTAGTTGGTGCTGATCACCGACAAATTCACCAACCCCGCCCGCGCGCAGAGATCAAGCACCTCGATCAGACTCTCGTGACGCGACATGGACGTGCAAGCGATCATGATCGTCTGTTCCCGGTCCAGGGCTGCCAGTTTGATCAGCAGCCGGCCCAGCTCTTCCAGCGACACGGTACGATCGTTGATCGTGTAGCCGTCGGGAAACACCACTATCCGGATCATCTCCGGGGGAGTCCGGCTCTCCTCGCGGGCCGCCTCCGGGGAAGGGCGGAAAACATCCAGGTGGG
>DTYT01000109.1 GCA_012961745.1 Kiritimatiellia bacterium
CCTATCGCTCTGATCAGCGAGTACATGCCGGTGGTGTGTATCTGCACGCGCACGGCCGACAACCTGTATGAGAAGATGATTTCCAACATTATGGAAGTGCGTGCCCGTCACGGCCGCATTATCGCGGTGGCCACTGAGCGGGACCGTCGGGTGGCCGAGCTGGCTGAGGATGTGATTTATGTGCCGGAGGTCCGCGAGGAGTTTTCCCCGATGGTCAACGTGGTTGCTCTTCAGCTGTTGGCGTACTATGCGGCCCATGCCCGGGGTAATGATATTGACAAGCCCCGTAATCTCGCCAAGAGCGTAACCGTTGAGTAGTACTGGTTCGGCAGGATGATCCGGCATGGCGCGTTTCATCGTCAGGGGTGGTGAGGCACTTCAGGGCTCAGTCCGAATCGCGGGAAACAAGAACGCCGCGCTGGCGATGTATGCCGCCGCGCTTCTTACCGACCAAGCGCTGGTCATCGAAAACGTTCCCGATATCGCGGACGTACGTGCCATGGAAGAGATCCTGGCCCGCCTGGGCGTCGGCGTTACCCGGCGCGGATCCACCGTGACGCTGAAGGCGGCTTCGCTGAAGACCACCACGATCCCCCCCGCGGGTTGCGCCCGCCTGCGAGGCTCCATACTCATGGCCGCGCCGCTGGTGGCCCGTCACGGCCGCGCGGTCCTCGGCCCTCCCGGAGGTGATCCCATCGGCCGCCGCCGCCTGGACACCCATCTGGAGGCGCTTCACCACCTGGGGGTTAAGGTGTCGGTAGGGTCACGGATTCGTCTCCGTGCGGCGCGCCTGCGGGGCGCCGAGATCCTCCTGGATGAGTCCAGTGTGACCGCCACGGAGAGCGTCATGATGGCCGCCGCGGTGACACCGGGACGCACGGTAATCTACCACGCCGCCTGTGAACCTCACATCCAGGAACTGGGACTTCTACTCAACCGCATGGGTGCGGCGGTCGAGGGGCTGGGCACCAACCGGGTGACAGTCCGTGGGCGGCGACGCCTGCATGGAGCCCGGGTCCGGGTGGGTCCGGACTACGTCGAAGCCGCAAGCTTCCTGGCGGCCTCCATCGCTACCGGCGGTAATGTAACGGTCACCGGGACTCGCAGCCGGGTTCCCTTTCTTCCCGTTCTGCAGCGTGGGTTCCGGCGCTTCGGCGTGGAGTTGGTACAGGAGGGCGACAAGATTCACTGCCGCCGCAGTGGACCGCTCAAGGTACGGCCCGACTTGGGCGGAGCGATTCCGAAGCTGGAGGACGGTGTATGGCCGGGATTCCCGTCGGACCTGCTGAGCATCATGCTGGTGGTAGCCACCGCGGCACGCGGAACGATCCTGTTCTTCGAGAAGCTCTTCGAGAGCCGACTTTACTTCGTTGACCGGCTGATAGAGATGGGTGCTCGGATTGTACAGTGCGATCCCCACCGCGTGCTGGTCAGTGGACCTTCCCGGCTGCATGCCGCCCACATGGTCAGCCCGGACATCCGCGCCGGCATGGCGCTCATCGCCGCGGCGCTGCGCGCCCTCGGCACAAGCGTGATAGAGAATGCAGAGATTATTGACCGCGGCTACGAACGGTTGGACGAACGCCTGCAGGCACTGGGGGCCACGGTATACCGCGAGGAGTAACTGCTCGGTTGGAGTGCGGCTGCCGGCCGGCGCGGCCTCTTATCGAGTTCCCCTGCGGGATTCAGTGCGTGCGCAATACGTGCCAGGATTTCCTTCCGCATGACGTTGATTTCGCGCTCCGACCAGTCCTGGCGGTAGGCTTCCAGCGACACGATGCGGGTAAGCCGCCGGTGTACGATCATCCAGGTGGCGGCGATTTCCCGGGGAAGATAAAACCGGTTGGCATAGAACCAGTTGCACAGCGAGCGCATGTAGTTGTAGGCTGCGCGGCAAGTGTCGCATTCGACCATTTCGGAGACGTCCGAGAGAATCTGGCGGGGATCAATCTCCCACGCCTGCAGCAGATCCCTACGGTATCGCGAAACGATCACATCCGTTGGACGACCGTGCCACACGGAAGTCACGGCCAGGAACAGCAGGCCGCAGATGCCCAGCATGACCATGAGAATGACGTCGGCCGCTGTCGCCAGTACGGGCATGGCCGTCAGGTTAATTGGTTGCCGCCCAACGCAGGATACCTTTACAGTTGAGCTGCGCGCTCGCAAGGATAAATGTGTGCCGTCGCCGACAAAATTCCGTCGGGCTTGATCGCCGGGTGCCTCCTGATCCAGTGCTGTACGCCGGTGACCGGCGGCATGTTGGTGGATTTCGATGCCTTGAGCAGGGATTTCGGAACTTGGACCCGCGGAAACGCGTTTGCGCGGGCCGACCAAGTGAAGGCCGGGTTCAGGGGCAGCGGACTGCGGTTCCAGTACGCCATCCGCCCCGCAGCCGACTCGGCGACTGCGGTCTCGGAATGTGGGCTGTGGCTGACGTTTCCGGATGGTGATCTGAGCTCTTTCCAGTGGCTTGAATTGCGTCTTAAGGGAGACCCGGAAGGACTGGAGCTGGGTCTGAAGGATGCGCTCTGGTTTGAGCAGTTTATCGCCCTTGAGAAATTTGCCGGGACAGCACAGCACGGGTGGCGGCCCGTGCGTGTGCCGCTGAGGCAGTTTGAGGCGATTTCCGACTGGTATGCAGTGACCGGAATGAGTTTGGTAGTACGCAGCCGTACGCCGACTTCCGGCGAGCTAGTTGTAGACTCGATTGCGGTCGGAGGAGAACGGCCACCCCCACCCCGCCCCCGCCGTCACCGGGCACCCTACCAGCGGCCGGCCGCGCTGGATGAAGAGACCTTCCTGCACGAGCTGGAAAAATGGTCCTGTTTCTACTTCTGGTACGAGGCGGATGCCGTTTCCGGGCTGGTGAAGGACCGTTGCAAGGCGTTCTACCGCGACGCCTTTCCGGTCGCCAGCATCGCGGCGGTCGGCTTTGGTCTGGCCTGTCTTTGTGTTGCGGATGCGCGCGGTTGGCTCTCGCGGGAGGCCGTGTACCGCAGGGTGAGGGACACCTTGCGCTTCTTCCGTGAGGGCGCCGAAAGTGTCCGCGGCTTCTTCTATCACTTCTTGGAGATTAAGAGCGGGCGGCGCGCGTGGAACTGCGAGCTCTCCTCCATTGACACCGCTTTACTCGTTGCAGGGGCGTTGTTCGCGGGGGAATACTTCGCCGGAACCGAGGTCCAGAGCTTGGCCGACGAGATTTATCGGCGCGTGGACTGGCAGTGGATGCTGAACGGCGGTGTTCACCCCAGCATGGGCTGGACACCCGAAGGAGGCTTTCTGCCTTCCCGCTGGAGTGGCTACAACGAGGGACTCCTGCTCCTGATCCTGGGCTGCGGATCACCCACCCACCCCATAGACCCGCGTGCCTGGTGGGAATTGAACCGCGATACCCGGCGCTATGGGCCCTTCACCTTTGCCGGTCCCGGGGCCCTCTTCGTCCACCAGTATCCTCACCTGTTCATCGATTTCCGATTCCTGGAAGACGGCCTGATGGATTACTACCTCAACTCCGTGCAGGCCGCCCTGGCGGCGCGTCGCTGGGCGGTGGTCAATGCCCCCCAAAGCCGGAGCTACGGGGAAAGCTCCTGGGGGCTGACGGCCTGTGATGGTCCTGAGGGATACCGTGCTTACGGCTC
>DTYT01000110.1 GCA_012961745.1 Kiritimatiellia bacterium
CCCCCCCCGCGCACCGGCATGGGGCCGGTTCCCCGCCGGCCGACCGTCCTCTCAATACTCCTTCTGGTACGTGCCTTTGCCGACCCGTCTCAGCTTGTGGAACCCGGCCTGGCGGGCACGGCGATCCAACGTGGTACGCCCTTGGGTCACCCGGGCCGCCGATGGCAGCCTCCTGAGGGGGGTGCCGCAACGCGGGCACGATTTCAGGAACCGACCCGGCCGGCGGTCGAGATGTTCGAAGGGCCGCCGACACAACCGGCAACCCTTCGCCGGATCCACGGCCATGTACTCGTGAAGCGGCATGTCCCGCCCCCGCCGCTGGTCCGAGCCGTCGCGCCGCTCATTTCACTTCACCGGCATGCCTTCGGCATCGGCCGCTGCGGTCTCCGGCTGCTGGGACCCCGGGCGAATATAGATTTCCACCCGGCTGTTCTTCTGCATGTTCTCCTCGGTATCGTTGGGCGCAACCGGCCGGTCGAAACCGTAGCCCACGTAAGTAAGACGTTCCGGATCAATCCCCCCCACGTTGACAAAATAGTCATACACCGCCTTGGATCTTCTTTCCGAAAGCCGCAGGTTGTATTCCCGATCGGAAGTGGGCCGCTTGTCGGCATGACCCTCGATCCGTGCGGTGGCTTCGGGATCGCGCTGCAAGACCTTGACCACCACATCCAGCTTGTCGAAGTACTCCGGGCGTATGTCCGCCTTGTCGTAGTCAAACTCCATATTCAGCGTGTACAACTGGAGATCGTCGGACGGGTCCAGCGGATCGGTCGCGTCCTCGATGACCTCATGACCGTCACCCACCCCACCCCCGTCGGTATCCCGCTGCAGGGGGTCCGTGCGATAGGTGAGGACTTCGGCCCCGTCGAGGAGTGCATCCAGGTCGGTGTCCGGATTCAACGGATCGGTCCGGTGGGTGTTGATCTCTTCGCCGTCGCTCAACCCGTCATCGTCGCTATCGGGATCATAGGGGTCCGTCCCCAGTTCCTCCTCCTGCGAATCGAGCAACCCGTCGTTGTCGCTGTCCAGCTCGCCGGGCAACAGCCCGTAGTCCGGTCCGATCCGTGCCCCCCACCGCCAGTTGACCCCGGCACTGATCAGGGCGTTGGCTTCCGTATCCGGACCCGCGGCAACGAAGCGCACGTCGCCGCGCATCGCCCATTCGTCATTGAAGTGATAGAAGAGACCCGCCCCGCCGATGATCATGTAGTCTGCGCGTCCGTCTTCCAGCTTCTCGTCGTACCAGATGCCTCCGATTCCCCCCGAGATATAGGGATCGAACCGCAGGTTCTTGATGGTGCGCAGGTGAAAAAGGACATCCAGACCGATCCTGACCGCCCGCGCATCGTCGCTCAGGGGTTCCCGGCGGGGATCGTCGAATTCCCGCGCCGGCAAATCGGGCATGAAGTTCAAGTCCGCCTCGAATGTCCACCGCGGGGAGAAATCATATCCCAGCCTCAGATAGATAAAAGGTCCGTCATCCACCTGTTCGTCCCCCTCGTATTTGATCTCCCCCACGCCCAGACTGAGCGACCACGGGGCCCGCTCGAACAGATCGGTAACCTCGGCGGCCGCCAGATGATCAGCCGCGCCGAGCAGCAACACCCCGGCAAGTGCAACCGCGGTTGTTCTCATGATTCCCTCCAACTGACTTCCGTTATCCGCTATGCGGAAACAATAGCATTGCATAGCGCGAAAACAACCCGAAACCGGGGGCGGCCGCCACGGCCGCCGCGCCGCGGCCGCACAGAGGATCAGGTCTCCAAACGCCGCCGGATTTCCACCGCACATTCCCGCCGGCCCGGCACGTGCCGTATCAGAGGACCGCTGTGCAACGCGCCGTCCACTGTGATCCGGGGCCGTAGATTCGGTCCCTGACGCACCTTGATGCAATAGCGACACCCGCGGAAGTGGCGTACAACCTCATACGAGCGCCAGGCCGCCGGGCCATTCGGTTCGACCACCAGTCCTTCGAAATCCGGACGGATTCCCAGAATATAGTCCAACAGGGCCCGATAGAGCCACGCCGCCGAGCCGGTATACCATGTCCAGCCTCCGCGGCCGAAGAACGGCGATTCCGGGCCGTCCACGTTGCCCGGGGTCACATAGGGTTCCGCCTGATAGAGTTCCGGGCGGCGGCCGCGGAGTACCGGGTTGAAGGAACGGAACAGTTCGTAGGCCTTCTGCGGACGACCCGCAACCACTTCCGCGATAACCGCCCAGCACCCGGCATGGGTATAGAGACCGCCGTTTTCCCTCACCCCCGGGGCATACTGGCTCAGGTGCCCGATGGCCGGGTCGGGGGTATCAAACGCCGGGGTGAACAGCAGCGGACCGAACTCCCGATAAAGATGACGTTCCAGGGATCGCAACAGCCGTGACTTGCGCTCCGGGGACGCGATGCCCGCCAGGACAGCCCAGGTCTGCGAATTGAGGAAAATCCGCGCCACTCGAGACCGCGCAGTACCCAGGGGCCCGCGCGCGGTGAGCGCCCGCAGGTACCAGTTCCCATCCCACCCACGCCGGTTGACCGCCCGGGCTATCCTCCCCGCCGCCCGGCGGTAATCATCCGCCCGGCGGTCAACGCCGGCACACCTTTCCAGCAGTGCGCACCACTGCTTCAGCACCACGATCAGGAACTCAGCCAGCCAGATTGATTCCGCGGGCCGGGTGTGGCCGATGCAAGACAGGCCGTCATTCCAGTCACCATCCACCATGGTGGGGATCCCCGCCGGCGCGGGACGCGAAAGGACTTGATCAATGGCGCGCTCGCAGTGCTCCCGGAGCGAGGCTTGGCCCCCGTCAACGAACGGAATCATCTCCTCCAGGAAATCCTGATCACCCGTCTCCTTGACGAACTGTACCGTGATGAAGGGCAGCCACAGAAGGTCATCACTGTTCTTCTTGCGCAGTCCCTGTTCGCTCAGCGGATGCCACCAGTGATAGGTCGTCCCGTCCCGGAACTGGTGGGCCGCCGCACGCCGAATATGTTCGCGTGCAATCTGCTCTTCGAGCGGCACGGCTGCCAGACTGTCCTGGAGCTGGTCCCGGTATCCATAGGCGCCGCCGGTCTGGTAGTACGCCGATCTGCCCAGGATCCGGCAGGAAATCGCCTGGTAGGGCAACCAGTGGTTGACCAGCAGGTCCAGTGAGCGGTCGGGAGTCGCAACGCGTACTTTCCCCAGCCGCTGCCTCCATAGCTGCTGCACCCGTTGCAGTTCGCCGCGGGCCCGGGACACATCGGCAAACCTCGCCGCCAGGGCCCGGGCTTCACGCCGTGTGCGCCCGGTCCCCAGCACGAAGACCAGTGCGGTACCCGAACGCGGTCCCAATCTCGCTCTCCAGCGCAGGGCGGTCACGCCGTCGGTCCAGCGCCCGCGCAACCGGCCCAACCGGCCCCGCGCTATGGCCGCCGGCCGCCCTACGGTACCCAGCCGGCCCAGGAATCCCGGCTCGCTCGCATCGCAGGCGACTGGTCGGCGATTGCTCCCCAGAAAGCCCACGTAGTCGTATGGGCGGAACCAGGCGCGACCCTCCGGGTCCGGGATATCCCAGCGCATCTTCCTCACGTAGACACATCTTTCCTCCGGACGGAAATCGGTCTCGATGAAGAGCTTCTCGAACTCGCGGGCCGCGTCCGGAGCCGTGCCCAAGCACCATTCCACATACGCGAATACCGAAAGGTTCCTTGTGCGGCCGCTTCGGTTCCGGAGTTCCAGGATCCATACTTCCAGGGGGTCCTCGGCGGCCACGAAACAGGTCAAGCGGCTCATGATACCGTCGGAAGCGCCCGAGAACACGCTGTAGCCCTGCCCGTGACGGCACTCGTAATCGCGCAATGTTCCGCCCGCGGGGATCGGCGTAGCGCTCCAGAATCGACCGCTGCGATCGTCGCGCAGGTAGATGAACTTGCCCGAGTCGTCGCGGGTCAGATTCTGGTTCCAGCGTGTAATCCGGCTGAGCTGGGCATGTTCACGCCAGGAGTAACCTCCGCCGGCCTGCGAAATCACCATTCCGTGTAACCCGTTGGACATGACATTCACCCATGGGCGCGGTGTATCCGGGCGCCGGATGACGTACTCGCCGCTCTGCGGGTCGAAACCGCCGTATCGGTTACTGAACAACAATCTTTTCATCCTGATTTCGCGCCTCGGTGCGACTCGGCTTCCGATCCGACGCCTATATGGTGCCTCCTGGAAGGGCCGGCGTCCAGCGCGGCTTGCTGTGAGCGCTTGCAGCAGCCTAAGATAACCAACCCGCCCCGGCCTGCAATACCAAAACGGCTCAATTCGCACCCCCCGCCGCACCCCCTCACCCGCGGCCTGCGCCGTTTACCGCGGAGGCCCACATGGTATACTCGGCTGCGGTAAAGGCATGAGAACCGGTACCGCAGACCTGCCCCTCCATGACGGCCGCGCCCCGTCCTGGCTGATGCAAAGAATGATCCGCCTGGCGCGCGCAGTGGTGGAAATCATGGTCGCCGACTACGGTGCCCACTACGTTCTCCGGAAGCTGTCCGACCCCTTCTGGTTCCAGGCTTTCGGCTGCCTGCTGGGCTTCGACTGGCATTCCAGCGGGCTGACCACCACCGTCTGCGCCGCACTCAAAGCCGCGTTCCAGAGCGCGGGATCGGGTTTGCCCCTGTATGCCTGCGGGGGCAAGGGAAACCGGGCGCGCCGGACACCGGAGGAAATCAGCGCCGTCTGTGATGCCCTGGGACTGGAAGCCGATCCGTTGATTCACGCCAGCCGTATGGCGGCCAAGCTAGACAACGCCGCGCTGCAGGATGGATTCCAGATCTATCACCATTGCTTCTTTTTCGACTCCACCGGTCTCTGGGCGGTCATTCAACAGGGAATGGCCCGCGAGGAGGATCCCCTGGGAAGACCCAATGCCGGATTCGCCCGGCGCTATCATTGGCTCGCCGACAAGGTCACGGACTGGACCATCCGCCCCGAGGCGGCTATCTGCAGCGAGAAAGCCGCACCGCTGGTAGTGGATACGCTGGCTGAAGAGGCGCGGCCCATGCAGCAGGACGTCGCCCGGCTGCTCACTGACCAGCAATGCGAGCTACAGAAGATCCTCAAAGATCTGCCTCGCCTGCGTCTCACACGACGACACCGGGTCCTGCTCCACGACATAAATCCGCGGCGCGTCAGCCGGATACTCCTGTCCACCTACGATGACCCACCCCGATCTTTCGCATCCTTGATCGGCCGCCGCGGGATCGGACCGGCCACTATCCGGGCCTTGGCCCTGTCCGCGGAGATCATTTACGGCCATGGGCCGTCCTACCGTGATCCGGCCCGATTCAGCTTTGCGCACGGGGGCAAGGACGGAACCCCGTTTCCGGTCAAGTGTGAGCTCTACGATGAAACCATCAGCATCCTCAATTCCCTGGTCTCCCGCGCAAGAGTCGGCCGGTCCGAAAAGCAGCACGCATTCCGCCGCCTGGCTTCGTTCACGGGAACAAACCGCCGCGGAGGCGGCGCATACTGAGTACTGGCGGTGCCTGTTCGAAAAAATTCGAACCGATTTCGCCCAAAACCGATAAAACTCGCGGGGCGGGCGGCATTTCCCCCCA
>DTYT01000111.1 GCA_012961745.1 Kiritimatiellia bacterium
AAGGACTGCAGCCCCTGGATGGTACGCTTCTGCACCAAGATCCTTCCCGATCTGGAAGCCGCAGCCCTCTACATCATCGAGCACTTCGTGGAAAAGGCTTGGGCCTGAAGCGGCCGGACAGAGGGACCTCACCGGCGTCAATCCGCGATAGCGGGTCGCGGAGGTGCACACTGACGCCAGTCCAAGGATGCGATTTCACCCGGTTTCAACCGCCCCAGCGATATCTCTCCAATGGCCGTGCGCTGTAGACGAAGGACCCGGACGCCTAGCTGCCGCATCAGCCGGCGTATCTGACGGTTGCGGCCCTCGCGCAGTACGACTCGGTATATGTAAGACTTTCCATCGCGTCCTGCGCTCTCCAATTCTGCGGCCCGAAGTACCCGGCCGTCACACCGTAACCCCCGCCTGATCCGCTGGCGCTCGGTCGGGGCAAGCGTCCGGTCGATCCATACCCGGTAAACACGGGCTACGTGATGCCGGGGATGAAGAATCCGCTCAGCAAACTCGCCGTCGTTGGTCAGGATGAGCAGTCCCTCGCTATCCCGATCAAGGCGGCCGATAGGGAAAATGTGTTCTCCCAGGCGTCGGATATAATCCCCCACACAAGGACGCCCCTGCGGATCCGCCATGGTGGAGAGCACCCCGCGCGGCTTGTAGAAGACGTAGTATCTGGCCCCGGACAGCCGGACTTCCCGACCGTCTACCCGGACGTCGTCCGTACCCGGGCGGACACGAAAAGAGGGCCGATCCACCACTGTGCCATTCACGGCAACTCTGCGTTCCCGGATCAGGCGATCACAGGCCCTGCGCGCTCCGCAACCGCACCGGGCGAGATAGAGATTGAGGCGTAATTCAGACCACTTTGGTCTTGGGAAGTCCGAGCGCGCGGTCGCCCTCTTTCCACTTCCCCTGTTTGCGGAGGATCTCGATCCGCTCGAACCGCTTGAGCACATTGCGCTTGACGCCGATTCTGGTTGCGCCTTTCAGGCTGCGATGTACTGACATGGCACCGATTCCTCTTTGGCCGGCACTCCGGCGTACGGATTCAGAGAACAACAGGATTCCCGCATCCCAATACCACAAAACCGGCGCTTGTCAACTCTCGTGGTTCATCCTGCCGGCGGTTCACTGGTGTGACCTCTGCGGGCGGCGCCCGATAGCTCTCCAAGCGGATCCGAGGAGAACCGGCAGCCGTAAAAGAGGATCCGCCGCAATGGCAACCCCACGGTGCGGTATCCAACGGCGGCGGCGCTCCGCTATTCCCCACCGGTCTTCAATCGATAGCCCCAGGTTCGGTCGGGTACCAGCTCGGCCGGGCCTCCAAAGGATTGTGCCGCCGTTTCGCGATACAATATGGACCCATCCGAACCCACAACCGCATGCACGAAGACCGGGGGACTGGTTTCAGCCGACTGGTACACGACATGACCGCGCCCCTCGTCGTCCACTGTCAGGCGGGGATGATAGAATCGCAGGACACGGCCGAAGTCGATTGTCACCAGGCATACCGCGGCCGCCGGGTTTTCCACCTGGAGCAGCAACTTCTCCGCTCCATCACGCACCAGGCTGTAAAGCGAATAGCGGCGCGGCGAGCCGTCCGGCACGATCGCCGACTCGCTGGCCTCTTTCCGCCCCCGGCGGATTTCGAAGAAAAGGGGTCCCCGCTGGAGAGCGGTGTCGTCCTGGACCAGAAGCACCCGCAGAGAGTAGGAACGCGGGCTGCGAAGATCATAACAGTCCAGCAGATTCAGACCGGTTTCCAGGATAGCCCCGGGTTCAACCACGCCCTCCACCGGAGGACATCCATCCTCTCGGGGAAGCAAAGCGCCCTTCTCGTCGCGGACGTCCAGAAGCAGAGCGGCGTGCTGACCTCTCCCGAGCAACAAAGGAGCCGGCAGGTGGTTACGGATCTCGACCTTGAGCTTGATCGGCTCATAAAGAAGAAAGGCGTCGTGTTCCAGCGAGGCCTGCAGGTCCAGCTGGCCCGCGGCTCAAACACCGCCGGCGATCGCCCACCCCCCCGCAATCAGCAGTCGGACGGAATTTCTCACTGAGGCCTCCGTCGCGATTCCATGATCTCAGCGTCCCACCGCCAGACGCGCCGCGATTCGACTGGGCAGCCCCACCGAAAGCACCTTACGCTGGGTGAGACGGAAGTCGTACGGCACGCGCCGGAGCCGGATCTCGTTCTTCGCCAGGTCATAGATCGCGTACGCCGCTCTCGGGTCGCCGTCGCGGGGCTGTCCCACGCTGCCCACGTTGATGAAGTACTTCCGGCCGACCTGAATCCTTATCTTTTCATACAAACCCCCACGGACCAACTCCGCTTTCTCGAAGGCCAACGGCACGTGGGTGTGGCCATAGAAGCATACCGAGGTGACCTGGTAGTTGAAATTGGCTTCCGCATCCAAGGCATCGAATACATAACCCCACATTTCCGGGTTGTCTAGAGTGCTGTGCACGACGGTAAAGCCTTCCACCTGTTTCACCAGGGGCAGCTCACGCAGGTACTTCTTCTCCTCCGGAGAGAGCTGCTGCCGAGTCCAGTCCACTACATCGGCCGCCAAAGGATGAAACCCGGTCAGCGATTCGTCGTGCGAACAGTACTGGTCGTGGTTGCCTCTGACCGTCTCACAATCCAGGGAACGAACGATCTGCAGGCATTCCTGGGGATTGCTGTTGTACCCCACGATATCTCCCACACAGACATATTTATCCACTCCCAGCGCCTTGACATCCTCGAGCACTGCCGTGAGCGCTTCCAGATTGCTGTGGATGTCTCCCAGGATTGCGTATTTCATAGGGTCGCCAACATCCCCGTCAGTAGCGGATCGTGAATCCCTCCAGTCCGTCCTGAGGCTCCTCCCAGCGCAGGTGTTCACCGGTTACGTAGCGCCCCAGATACGACTGCCGGATGCTCTTTAAGAGGTCCTCGATTTCCGCCTGGGTTCCCTGGACCACCAGCGTCACCGTCCCGTCCGGTTCATTACGAACATATCCATTCACGCCCAGCCGTCGGGCGAGACTTGCGGTACTATACCGGAACCCCACGCCCTGCACCAGTCCCTCGTATCTGACCACCGCACGCCTGAGCATCGTCCGAAAAGAACTGACTATATGCGCCGCGTCCACCAGAATAGGTACACAAATGCCCGGCGAAAATCAAAAAGGTAAACTGCTTTTCCTGCCCGAACCCCGGCGTGTGATCCCCCGAGAAGGATCGTGTACGCTTCGCGCCCCGCTGAGGCTGGTGATTAGCCCGGATCACCCCCCGGATGTCGTGGAAGTCTGTTACTGCATGCTGCGCCGTTTCGCCGCCATCGGTAACCCGGCTACGGTTCACAGTTTCAAACCGGGCACCATCCGACACGTCTACGGAACACTTGTGGAAATTGGTTTCAAACCGCGGCGGAACCAGGGATATGACTTGACGGTGGATACTGATCATATCATCATACGGGCCGCCGGTCCGGCGGGAACCCGGCATGCCTTGTGGACGCTGTGGCAGATGCTCTACCAGTGCCAGCGCAGCATCCCCTGCGTTGAGATCCGCGACCGGCCGGCGCTGGCCGTTAGAGGGTTTCTGCTGGATGTCTCCCGCGGGAGAATTCCACGGCTCCATCGTCTCGCGCAATACGTGACAAAACTGTCCGCATTGAAATTCAATATGTTCCAGTTGTACGTGGAGCACGTCTACGATTTCCTGACGGTTCCGGGCGTGCCGGACACCCCGTCCTGTTTCTCGTCCCCAGAAATACTCCGGCTGGGCCGTCTCTGCAGTCGGGAGGGAATCACGCTGGTTCCGTGTCTGGCACTGCTGGGGCACATGGGTCGCATCCTCAGCTTGCCACGCTTCCGGCGCCTGGCAGAGCGTCCCCCCGCAACCAGCTGGGCGAGGATGACATGGCCGCAACGCCTCCGGGGAGCCACCTTGTGTCCCCCCCTGCGGGAGTCACGGCAGTTGGCCGCTAGACTCCTGGAGGAATATGCCGGTCTTCATCCTGCCCCCTACTTCAACGCCTGCTGTGATGAACCCTACGATCTCGGCCGGAAACGCATACCGGGCCGCCGACGGGACCCGGTAGGCGAATTCGGCCGCTACGTCAGGTACCTCGACGGCATCTGCCGGCCCCTGGGAAAAAGATTGATGATCTGGGGGGATTTTCCTGCGCGTCATCCGGGTACGCTTGCAGACCTGCCCGAGGACGTGATCATCCTGGATTGGGGCTACGAACCGGTCATGCACTTCGCAAAGTTTACCCGTTTCGTCCGCTCAGGTTTCTCCACGGTTGTGTGCCCGAGTCTGCGCGGATATCGACGGGTGTTTCACGACGTCTCGGCCTCCGCGGCAAATGTTCGGGGTTACGTTGGCGAGGCGGCCAGGAACGGTGCCATGGGATTACTGGTGACCGAATGGGGCGACATGGGGCACTTCAATATGCTGCCTTCCGGATACTACGGGCTGGCGCTCGCGGCTGCCCTGAGCTGGAACCCCGCCACGAGACAAGACTACTTCGAGAAGGCATTCAACCTCTTCTTCGGCGGGACACACCAAGGGGAACTCGGGCGACTGTACCGGAGGGCTGAATCGGTTCTTCCATCCTGGCCCTGGGATCCGGAGCTGACTTCAACGCCCGGGGAGGTTCCCTCAGCGGTACGCATCGGCCCCGAGGATGCCTTTGCCTGGGCCGATAGGATCGAAGCGTACGCTGAGGGGCCGCTCATGGACGATCAGGATCGTGACGAGCTCTCGTTAGCCTGCAGTGCGGCGGGCATCACTGCCGCGCTGCACACGTTGCGCAATGTTGCCCCTGGCCGATCGGGTCTTCCCCGGCGACTTGCGGGGGTTATTCGGGACTTCCGCGATCGCTACCGCGAGGTTTGGTTGCGGGCCTACTACCCCCACCGCCTGGAAGATATCGACCGCGTACTGCGCAGTTGCGGAACCCCTGCAACGGGCTCCTGAGCAGTAAATGCGGACCGCGGCTCCGTCTCCCGGGAAGCCTTACACGCTGCCTGGGCCATGGACCAGGGCGGCCACCTGGTGAAGCTGATCATGCCGCGTGATTCGGATATTCTCGACGTCCTCCGCGACCATGACCACTTGCTTCTTGGATTTTTCCCAGAGGACGGAAATATCTTCTTCTACCTTCTGCCTGCGCTTGACAGC
>DTYT01000112.1 GCA_012961745.1 Kiritimatiellia bacterium
CGCGACCCGCGGTAGCGGCCTTCCAAGCCTTGGAGATTCCGCGGTGAAAAGTTCCAAGCCTTGGAAATTCCGGGATGAAAAGTTCCAAGCCTTGGAAGTTTCGGGATAAAAAGTTCCAAGCCTTGGAATTCCGGGCGGTCACCCGCCGCGCCGGAACCGTTTCCAGAGCGCGGATGCCTGCTCGGACGCGCGGCGCGCAAGGACCTTTTGGTCGACCCCCAGCACCCTGGCGTCGGCCATCCGGAGGACGCCGTTGACCACGGCGGTGGAGACCGGCGCGGCAATCAGTCCGAAGAGGAAGTGACCCATGAACGTGCTGCGGTTGAAAGGGGTGGGCGGATGGTAGTCCAGGACGATGATATCGGCCAGGTAGCCCGGGCGGAGCCGTCCCAGTTTCCATCCCAGGACCTTGCGGACCAGCGTGGGATTGTTCACCAGCAGCAGGCGGCAGGCCTCCTCGAAAAAGGCGCTCGGATTACCCGAAGCATGCTTGTGAAGCAGCAGGGCGGAGCGGGCCTCCTGGCGCATGTCCGCGGTCATTCCGTCGGTTCCCAATCCGACCACCACGTATTTTCGCAGCAGGCGACTGACCGGACATACCCCCACCGCGTTGTTCATGTTGGATTGCGGGTTGTGCACCAGGTTGGTCCCACTGGCGGCGATCAGGCGTATCTCTTGGCGGCTGAGGTGGACCCCGTGCACGGCGAGGGTGCGCGGTCCCAGGGCGCCGCCGCGGGCCAGTCGCTGCACCACCGAGAGGCCGTATTTCTTCCGGCATTCGCGCTGGTCGGTGAGGTCCTCGGCCACGTGCAGGTGCAGTCCCAGGTCGAGCTCCTCGGCCGCCTGGACCGCTTTTTTCAGCGTGGCCTCTTCCACGGTGAAGGCAGCGTGCAGGCCGATCATGGCCTTTATCGGCTCCTGGCGGCCCTGTTCCCGGGCGGCGATGCGGGCCGCCCAGGAGATGTTTTCTTCCAGTCCCTCCGGGCCCCGGCCGTAACGGTCGGACACCCCCAGACACAGCGCCCCGCGCACGCCGGTGCGCCGCAGCGCCTGTTCCAGGACCTTCAGCGATCCCTTCTGGAAAGACTGGCTCTCGTGGTGGTCAATCACGGTGGTGGTGCCGCTCCGCAGGCATTCCACCAGAGCCACTTCCGCCGATGCGCGCAGGCTGGAGCGGTCCAGGGCGGCATCCAGCGGCCACCACAATTGCCGCAAAACCGCGGGAAAATTCCGCGGCGGGGGTCCCAGGGGCGCCAGACCGCGGGCCAGGCTTGAATAGAGATGCATGTGGGCGTTGACCAGTCCGGGCATGATGACCCCGCCGCGGGCGTCGATTTCCTGCGCACCACGCCCCTTCCCGCGCAGTTCGCGGCGGGTCCCGACCGCGATGATGCGGTTGCCCTCGGTGAGCACCGCGCCGTCGGAGATGATCCGGCCGCCGTCGCTCCTGCCGCCGGCGACCACCCTGCCGTTGCACACCAACAGGCGCTCCACCTTGACGGCCATTTTCCACCTCCCCCCACTTCCCCGCGCCCCGCTAGGAATGGCGGTACTACCGCAACGACTCCCGCTCCTGCGGGGTGCGTTTTCGGAGCCGCAGGGCCCCGGCGAAACATTGCAGTACGCAAAGCGAGCATCCGATGCAGCGCGCCGGATCGGTCTGCGGATATCCCTCGTCGTCCAGGGAGATCGCCAGGTAGGGGCAACGCGTGCAATTGCCGCAACGCACACACAGATCCCGGTCGCATTCCGAGACGCCCTTTTCCGCCTCCAGGTCCAGGAAGTCGCGGATGGGATCCGGCTGCGCCCGACCGACCAGCTCTCCGACCGAGCGAATCCGCTTCGCCTGCAGCAGGTGGCTGAGCCCGCGGCGCAACTCGGTGATGATCCCGTATCCGTACTTCTCCACCACGGTGCAGAACTGGACCACCGAGGCGCCCAGTGCCAGGAAGTCGGCGGCCGCGCGGTAGTTCACCGGACCGGCGTTGCCGGAAATCACCAGCGGCAGGCCTCCGGCATGCGCCAGGCAGAGATAACTGATGGGGGTGACCCCCTCGCCGCTCGTGCCCACCACCACCCCGTCTTCCCAGCGCCTCTTCCTTCCCCTCTGGAAGCGCAGCGTGGGGAAGGTGTTGGCCAGGGTGACCCCGACCTTGTGTTGCGGAAAGTGCTGCAGCACTTCCAGCACCGCCCTCAGCAGGCGCCGGATATCGGTCACCGCGCTGGTCAACTTGAACAGCCGCGGCACGGAGGGATCCGCCTCGTCAAGCACCCAGCGGATGATCCGCGCGGTAAGCGCCGGATCCTGCGAGACGATCTCCCCCTCGGCTCCTTCACCGCCCTGGGGACAGGACAGGCTGTACTCGATGAGCCTGGCGCCGGCGTGCTCCAGCTTGCGGCCGTTGCTCTGCCACGAACGCCGGTCGGCTTCCTCGTCACCGGTCACCGGGCCGGCGGTGGAGGCCGCGGTGAGCCGGTCGGGAAACTCGCGGTTGAGCTTCTCGATCTCGCGGCATACCCGGTCCAGCGGATGGTCGGAGACGTTGTCGCAATTGCCCCAGGTGGTTTCGTTGAAGCAGTTCATATAGGCCGCGGGGATGTGAACCGGCAACCCGTCGAACGCCGTCTTCATGATCGCCCCGGGCCACCCCGCCTGGTATGCCCGGCGCACCTGCTCGTAGCCGTCGGTGGCGGGCGAGGCCGAGAGAATGAAGGGAGCGCTCAGGCGGTGGTCGAAGAAGCGGGTCCCCAGATCCACCGGCTCGAAGTCGTATCCCGGTACGGCGAGGGTTGACTTGCGCGGTTGCGCCGGACGGCGCGCGCGGTTCTTGCGGATGAACTGGTCTGCCTGGTGCGCGGCGTTCTTCCCGGCAGCGGCGGCTTCCACCACCGTCGAGGGGCCATGGGCGAAATCGCCGGCGTAGAACACGCCGCGCACCCGGGGTCGCGAAAGGGCCCGACGGGCGCCAATGGCCACGATCACATGCTTCACGTCCCGGCGCCGGGTGAGGGTCCCGGGCACCTGCCTCACGCGTGAGGGATGAAACGTGTTTCCCGCAGGAAGCGCCACCCGGCCGGTGTGCACTTCGCGCACCCGGCCGCCCTCGTGAACGATCCGCAGCAGGTGCGAGCGCCCGCTGACTTCTATGTCGCGCTGCCGCAGTTCTTCGCGTTCCCGGGCAGTGAGCGGCATCTCGGAGATCTTCTCCAGGGCCAGCATTTCTACCGATCGGGCTCCCCGCTGGAGGGCGGTGACCGCGGCGTCCAGTGCCGTGGCTCCCCCGCCGACCACCATCACATGACCGTGGAACCGGTGGCGGCGCGGTTCCAGCAGCAGATCCACCCCCGGCACCGCCGCTTCTTCCCCGGGAATGCCGAGGCGGATCGGTTCGCCCAGTCCGGCGGCCACGATCGCCGCCGCATATCCCCGGTGGGGCAGCGAAGCAGGTTCCCTTATGCGTCTTCCGGTCTTGAACGAGATCCGCGCAGAGGCAGTGATGATCCGCAGATCAAGTTGCAGGATTTGCGGGTGAAGTCGGTGCCGCGGAATGGCCCGCAGCATCCCCCCGATCTCGTCGCGGGCCTCGAAAACCTCCACGCGGTGACCCAGCTGGGCCAGGGTGAAGGCGGCGGCCAGTCCGGCCGGTCCAGACCCGACCACGGCGACCCGATATCCGGTCTCCGCCGGCGTTTGGAAGCTGGGCAACCTTTTCAATTCGGCGGCCCGGGCGATGATGGTGGCCTGGACCGCGGGAATGTTCACCGGGTAGTCGAGAAGTGCGCGCGAACAGGCCTGCATGCAGAAGCGGTCGGGACACACCATACCGCAGCTCGCCCCGAGAGGGTTCTGCGAGTATATTTCCGCCGCGGCGCGCCGGAAGTCCTGCGGCTCTCCCACGCGTACCGCCATGATGAAATCCGCCGGCGAACAATGGCAGGGACAGGCTTCGCGGCAGGGCTTTTCCGCGCAGTACTTGCACCGCTCGATTTGCAGGCGGAGCTGGGCCGGCGTGAGCAGGCAACTGTCGGGAGCGGTGTGCTGTGGCAGGAGCCGTCTCACGGCACGCATTATAGATCGAAGGCCGCCGCCTGTCATCCCTCTTGAGCGGCGCCGCGTTTTTCACCGTTATGCCTGGAGTCGTTCCCCGGAATCTGCTAGGAACTAGGCAGGACAATGCGGTGGTGTGCTACCGGAGGGTCGGCGCATGGGAATGGTCAAAAGAGTCGTGGACGGCGCCTGGCGTTCTTTCCGGACCAACGTCCTGGTTGGGCTGGTGCTTTCAGTGCCGGTGGTATTGACGGTGGTGATCGTCAACGGCGTCTTTCGCTTCGTGACCAACCGGCTGCTACCGGAAACTCTGCGGGGGGGGCCGTATGAGCTGGCGTTCCGCCTGGGAGCGGTGGCGACGGTACTGCTGGCGCTGTTCCTGATCGGTCTGCTCACCCGCAACTTCGTGGGGCGCAAGCTGTACCATCTGGCGGACCGCCTGCTGCAGGCGGTGCCGGTGATCAACAAGGTCTACATTTCCATACGTCAGATCAGCGAGGCGCTTGTCGCGCAGCGGCAGAGCGTGTTCCAGGAGGCGGTGCTGGTCGAATATCCCCGCCGGGGGATCTTCTCGGTGGCCTTCGTCACCGCGCAGGTTCCCCCGAAAATCTCCGGGGAACTCAAGGAAGGGGAGGACTGCGTGGCCCTTTTCGTACCCACCACTCCCAATCCCACTTCGGGCATGCTCATCCTGGCGCCGCGCTCGGAAGTGCGGCGGCTTCCCATGTCGGTGGCCGACGCCATGAAGCTCATCATTTCGGCGGGGACCGCTTTCCCGGGCGAGGCCGGGCCGGGGCAGCCCAATCTGCTGGATAAGCTGGAAGCCATTTTTCTCAAGAAGGAACTCGCTCGGAAAGCGCCCCGGGGAACGGATTCCCCATGAAGGAAACCCCCCAACCCAGCAAGGTGTCGCAGATGGTCTTGCGTCTGCGGCGGGCGGCTGAACGCAACCGCACCGCGGCGGTGGCGGAGCTGGTGGGGAATGTCCATCCGCGCGAGGTCGCCGAAGCGCTGCTGGAGCTGGATTCCGCCGAACGGCTGTGGTGCTTCCGCCACCTGCCGGCGGCGATGAAACCCGATGTGCTGGCAGGGCTGGAAGAGCTGGGCGCGGTGGACTTCATCAATGCCCTGTCGGATGCGGAGCTGGCCGAAGCGGTCGAGGAAATGGCCCCCGACGACGCCGCCGACGTGATCGCCGACCTGGTAGCCCACCGCGGCTCAACCGTACTCAAGCTGATGAGCAAGGAGGACTCCGAGGAGATCCGCGGGCTGCTGCAGTACGGGCCGGAGACGGCGGGGGGGATCATGACCCCCGACGTGGTCAGCCTGCCTTCCGACATGACCGTGGCGCAGGCCCTGCAGCGGCTCGGGGAAGTGGAGACGGACGAACCGATCTATAACGTCTTCGTCACCGATTCGCAGGGCGAGCTGGTGGGGGTGGTCCGCCTGTGGGATCTGGTCCGTTTGAAGGACCGCCGGGCCACGCTGGGGGAAGTCGCCGACCGGGACATCGTGGCGGCGCGGGTGGACATGGACCAGGAAGAGGTATCCCGGCTGATGCGGCGGTTCGACTTGGCGGCCATACCGGTGGTGGACCAGGCCGGCCGCCTGGTGGGGCGGATCACCGCCGACGACGTGATGGACGTACTGGAGGAGGAAGCATCCGAAGATATGTTCCGCATGGCGGGATCCGACGACGCCGAGCTGGGGGCCGGGTCGCCGTTGACGGCCAGCCGCATCCGTATCCGCTGGCTGCTGATCACCCTGCTGACCGGGGTGATCACCAGCACCTTGCTCAAGAACTTCATCAACAATCTTTCCCACGTCCTGGTGCTGAGTTTCTTCGTTCCCATCGTGATGGCCATGGGAGGAAACACCGGCATTCAGTCCTCGACGCTCCTGGTGCGGGCTATAGCACTGGGAATGGTCAGGGGCAGGGGCATCGTCCGCCTGCTGTTCCGGGAGATCGCCGCCGGCGTCATCATGGGGCTGATCTGTGGAACCGTGATCGGGATATGGGCCTACTACCTGATCGGCCGCGGGAACATGTCGATCGAATACCCCGCGCTGTTCCTCGCCTTCACCGTGGGGACCGCAATGCTGTGTTCCATGACCTTCGGGGCATTGTTCGGAGCGCTGGTCCCGCTGACCCTCCATCGCTTCAAAGTAGACCCTGCGGTGGCCTCCGGACCTTTCGTTACGTCCTTCAACGACATCTTCGCGCTGGTCACCTACCATTCGGTGTCCATTTCCATGATCGTGGTCTACAAGCACGTGTACAGTGGATGATCCCATCGCCAGGAGTCCGGCCATCGTCCTGGACTTCGAGCCGGCATTCACCAGCTCGCGTCGGGTGACCTGGTTCACGCGACACTACGGCCGGGTGGTCACCCTTATCCGCGGATCCCAGCGGCCCAAGAGCTTTTTCCTCGCCCAGTATGACCTGTTCTACACCTGCGACCTGCTCTTCTACCGCCGCGGGGTCCCGGGTTCGCGGCCCGCCCGGGAGTGCGCTGCCCTGAAACGCCGCGATCGCTTCCGCCGCGACTGGCGCGCTTGCGCGGTGGCCTCCTGCGTGTCGGACCTGGTGTGCCAAGTCGCCCCCCTGGAGGCGCCCGAGCCGCGCCTGTACCGCCTGCTGGAACAAACCTACGATCACCTGGACCGGGAGGGCGCGGACACGCCAGTGCTCTACCGGTTCGAACTGTCGCTCCTCCGGTTGACCGGCCATGCCCCCCGGCTGACTAGCTGCAGTGCCTGTGGGGCCGCCCTGGACCTGGAACGGCCGCGGATCGCGCTGTCCTGTCGGCACGGCGGCGCCCTGTGTGACCGCTGCGCCGCGGCGGAGTCCGGCGGCATAGAGCACCTCGACCAGGCCGCCTTCCAGTGGTTGCTGCGCCTGTGCCGCGGCCGGGCGGCGCAGGTACCCGACTTGCCCGCGGACCGCCGGCTGGCACGGGTGGTGGGGCGTTTTCTCACCTATCACCTGGGCGTGTGCCCCCACTCGCGAATCGCGGCCCTGCGGATCCTGGATTACGGGCGGAGCGGGTACCGCTGCTCCTGATACGGTGGGACCCCGCCGAAAGGGCAGGACTGGCGGCCTGCCCGGCGGTCCGGGATTGTTTCCCCGTGCAGCGGAAGGTATGCTCGTCGCGGGCTTTTGGGAAGATGATGTTCCGCGAACTGTGGTACAGTATGAAAAGGGCGCTGGTGGCGGCGGGCCTTCTGGCGACTTTCCTGGCCGCGGTGGAATTGTTCCGCGCCTTCGTTTTCTTCCATCGGCTCAACCATCTGCTGGGATTCGCCTTCCTGGCCTTTGTGATCCTGTTGCTGTTCGCGCTCGGGCGGGTGCTGCTCGGGCCGTGGCTGAAGCAGTCCCGCGTGCTCAACCCGCCGGAACTCCCCCCGCTGCAGGAGGCCGCGTTTGGAGAGCTGAAGCGCTATTGCCGCTACCTGTTGCGGTATCTGGAACGGCTGCGCCGGAATCCCAACCTCGACCGGGAAGCCCGCCGGAGGGTGGAGCAGGGGATCTCCGATCTTGCGGAGCGGCTGGCAGCCCATCCGCTGCGCCGGGATCTGGCCCGCGGCATCCGGGTATGCGAGCAGGAGGTGCTCGAACCGGTGCTGGGCGGTCTGCGCGCCCGCGCCGAAAAGGAAGTCCGGGATTGCGTGCGCGATGTGATGCTCGGCGTAGCGCTGAGCCCCTACCACAGTCTCGACCTGCTGTTGGTCATTACGCGTATCGGCCGGCTCATGGGCCGCATCAGCGCCATCTTTCTCAGCCGCCCTCTGCCGCGGGACGAATGGCTCGTGTTCCGGGATACCGTTCGGGTGGTCCTGGCGGTAAATGCTTTCAACCTGGGTCGCTCCGTGTTCCGCGAGATTCTGAGCGGCGCACCCCTGGTGGGAAGGAGCGCCTATCACCTTGCCGAGGCGCTGGGAGCAGGTCTGTTCACCTCGCTGGCGGGACATGCCGCGATTCTGCGCGTCGCCGCGTACCGTGGCTGGAACCGGGACGAGGCCGCCCGCGCCCTGGGAGCACAGGTGGGATCATTCGCCCGCGACCTGGGGAAAATCTTCACCACCGACATGGTATCCCTCTTCTTGCGACCGACCGCGGGAGGTGAGGGCCAGGAGGACGCCTCGCTCAAACGGAGGCTGCAGGACGCCGTGTCCAGCGTGCTGGACTCGCTCGCCGGTCTGGCGCAGCAGTTATCGCCGGCGGCCGGAGCCCCGGCGGCATCCGGCGACGCTCCGCCCGAAGAGGCGGCTGCCA
>DTYT01000113.1 GCA_012961745.1 Kiritimatiellia bacterium
GTGCCCGCGCGATCTGACAGGCGTACGGCACTGGCTGCGTCTCATCCCCCAACTCGCACCAGGACAGTGCCGGACAGCCGCTGCACCATGGCTCCCAGGAACAGCCGTCGCAGGCATAATCTGCCGGGCTGGGGATCCGTTGCATTCCCTGCAATTGACGCCATGCCGCCGGGAAGCCACCGTCCTTCAACGCCACTGCCCGGTGTACGGCCAGGGCGCAGGGGGCCAGCCTGCCGCGCGCATCGATGAAGAACCCGGTCAGGCCGGCACCGCAGCGGTACAACCGACGCGGGCCGTTCGTCGCCGCCCGTGCGGCGTGGATTCTCCACTGGCGGCGCCGGTCCCTGTCCGCCAGTTCGACACCCACCGCCTCGCGGGCCGCTGCCCGCAGTCGCGAAACGCCGCCCCCCTGGTGATAGGCGAAAACCAGCGGGTCAACCCGGAAAGGCACCCCCAGCGCCGAAGCCCGGCGTCCCAGGGCTGCCACTTCGCCGAGGTTCCTGCGCAGGATTACGGTCTTCAACCCGACGGAGATGCCGCACTCCAGCAATTTCTTGATCGTCGCCATGGCGCATTCGAACGAGCCTTCCTGTCCGGTGATCGCGTCGTGAGTCTCCGCCGCCGCTCCGTAGAGCGATACTTCCACCAGGCGCGGCGGAAAGCGCCGCCACAACCCGAAATGCTCGGTCGTGACCAGGGTGCCGTTGGTGAAAACGCTGACCAGCATACCCCGCTTGCGGGCTGCCAGATAGATAGTGCCGAAGTCCGGATGCAGCAAGGGCTCGCCGCCGGTCAGTGTCAGGAAGAGCGTGCCGGCTTCCCCCAGTTCGTGGATCGTGGTCAGCGCCAGGTCGGTCGGCAACTCCTCCTGACGCTGGCCCTGCTGGTAACAGTGGATACATTCCAGATTACATCGGCGGGTGAGTTCCATCATTCCGGAGACCGGGATTCTCAGGCGCGCAGCACTCCGGCGGAAGCCGTCCATCCACTGCCGTGTGCTCCCCCCGGCTTCAAGATAGCAGTCAGTGCAGGGCACGCTCATGCGCGTTCCACCAGTCCCATCCGTTCCATCTGGGTCAGAAAGTTGCTGCAATCTTCACGGACGTGACCGCCGGCCTCCCCGGTGACCTGCTGGATATGCTCGCATATCTCGTTCAGGCTGCGCGGCTCGTCGAGCAGATCCCAGATGACTTCCGCAGTCGGGTTGAGAACATACAGACTCATAACATCGGCCACCCCCGCCGCAACCGGCACCAGGAAAACCTCGCCGGCCACGCACCTTTTCACCGCGGATGCCGCCCGCCGATATCTGGGGTCTTTCTCCGTCACGAAAAGTCTCCCCCGATGGGTTGCGCCTGCTACCTCATCATCACTGCAGGATCACCGATGAGGTTGTAAAGGTAAAGCAGATATCCATTCCGCGTCCGCTCCGCCGTTCCCGCCACGGCCGCCTGCACCGCCGCCCCCAGGTCCTGCACTCCCCGCCCGTACACGGCCGCCAGGAACTCGTCGGCCAGCAGCCGCGCGGAGCGGTGCAGGGAAAGACCGCTTGGCGCCAACGCGGCAACGAAACCGCCGTCGGCATCCATCACCAGCACCTCCGCAAGGCAGTCATTGCCCGGAATTTCGAAGCGTCCCGCCACGCAGGTTATCGCGATCAGCACCGGGAGACGGCCGGAGTTCGCCAGCAGGCCGGCGTCCGTCGCCAGCAGCAATCCCTCCTGTGCCAGGCGGTCCAGCCCGGCATGACCCATAAAGGTCATCACCCGCGCTCCGGTTCCCAGCTCATTCAGCAGAAGAGTCCGCACGGCAGCCGCATCGTAATCCCGCAGGTATATCTTGACCACCTGGTAGGCCGGCCCGATCCACTGTGCGACCGCATCGCTGTCATCTTCGAAATTACCGCCGTCATCGGCATCATCAGCCGTCACCAGCACCCGGTTGGTCCACGCGCCCGCCGCCGACTCGTAGGCTGAGAGCTTGCCGATATAGGCATCCACCTCCGCCTCCGACACCGCCGGGATCCTGCCGATGGCCATCTCCGGAACCGCGTCGTCTCCCACCACGTCCGCGTACCAGATATCGGAGGCAAACAGTCCTTCGGGTGTGGATTGCAACCGCACGGGGACATGATTCTGGCCGAATCCCATACGGTCCCGGTAGTCATACGATCCCTTGCCTACCAGGACCACATAGCGCGGAGCGATGCTCCAGTACGTGTAGGCGTAATCAAGGAAGCGGCGGATGGCCGCCGGGTCGGGCACGCCGAAATTGAACACATCATAGATCTCGTCAACGGTGACCGTCATCGTCCGCAGACCCCGCGCCTGGTGGAAGGCTGCCAGCCGCTTGGCCGCGTCGGCCAAGGCGGCGGAGCAAATCGCCAGGTAATCCACCTGGTGGTCCGCGGTCAGGAACCGATTCGACGGTGCAACGGCAATTTCCGGCGCCGGCAGGCTTCCCAGTTCCCCCGCCGCAAAGCACATGTCGGCATCCAGCGATCGGAAACTGGCGGCGTATTCGCCGCCGTATTGCACGACCTCCACATTCTCCACCAGGAGCGGCTGCCCCGGCCGGGAGATATCCAAAACCAGTACTCCTGCGGAGGCGAATCCTTCCACCGTGACCACCCTGCGCCCGTCGGCATTTCCTTGGAGCATTCCAGCGGTGGCTCGGCTCCACCGTGCATACTCTATGCGCAAGCAGTCCAGGCCGAAGACGCTGTAGGGTACGCCGTCATCCAGGATCGCTTCGACTAGCAGATCGTTCGTGGCGCCCAGCAATCCGGGGGGGAACGGGGCAGATACGGCGGCCTGCGTGGTGCCGGACCATGCACATTCGGCCAACGTGATCCCGTTGAGTGAAACCCGCGCATGATGGCGGGTCTCCGATACGCCTTTGAGGACCACGGTGAGCGAGCCTGCGCTTCCGGCGGGAGCCGGATCGTCCAGGGAAAAACCGATCTGTCGCGATGCCTGCGCCGGGTTGCCGGCGACCAGTATGTCCCACAGCCAGAAGTCGCCTTCCGGATCGTCGAACACCGCCGTGGCGGCGACGTTGTCCTCCTCGAGCTCCACCGCGCTGCGGAAGGTCTGCCCCAGTTCCGGGGCGGGGGCGCCGCCGTCCACGGTTTCCATGGCGGGATTACGTCCCCAACCCAGCCAGTAAACGTTGTGATCGCTGAATATGTTCTGCGGCCCCAGCCCGTAGAAACACAATCCTCCGAAATCATCCGGGCATACGTAGGGGACAGGCTGTCCCATATTCTCCAGTCGCAGATAGCGGTACTGGACCAAGAGCCTGACGTACCACTCGGGCAGGTCGAAGGCCGCGGCCAGGTCCGAGGTGCTCACGTAGTAGAGAGAATTGGAGTAAACCAGCAGTTTCAGCATGTTGCCGGATACGGGTGCCGGACGCACGCGTTTCCGTCCCCAGCCGTCGCCGGCCGGCCCCTTGTTCAGCGCCTTGGCCAGGGTCCGCCGCACGACACGGCGGGCCACCGCCCGGAACAGGTGCTGCGGCGCCCTTTCGGCCTTGATCGCGCCCTGCGCCTTTCCGGCCCGCGGCAGGTACGAACCATCGGCGTCACGCACGGCCACGGGTCCGAAAATTCTCCGACGCCCCTTGGCGTCTATCTCCTCCAGCCGGTACCGGTGGCCCAATCGCCCGTTCACGTCGAAGTAGCAGTAGGCGGCCCCCTGGGGCGCCTGGGAAGCAGGAAGCAGCGCGTCGTTGAGGATCCGGAAGCCGTCTTCTCCCCGGGAGGAGCGCAGCAGATTGAAACCCAGAGTACCGATCTCTGAGGCCGTCTCCCATGCCACTCGTACCCCCTGCTCCTCGAGCAAAGCCGCCAGCGACGCCAGCACCACCAGGGTCGGCACCGGGGTGATTACCACGTAACCGGTGTTGTTGGTCGCGGTGGGATCGTAGCGGGTGGCGGCCGAAACCGAGGACTGGTTGGTGATGTCCGTCCCGGCGGTCCCGACATCCACGCCGACCATGATGTAAAGCGAAGTGGAATCGCCCACTGCCAGGTCGCCGACCTGCCAGATGCCGCTGACCTCGTTGTACACGCCGTTGGAATGGCTGTGGTATGTAACTCCCGAAGGCAGCAGGTCGCTTACCTCGACGCCCGTGGCATCATCGGGTCCCTGGTTGGTCAGGGTAAGGATATATTGGATACTCTCGCCTTCCGAGGGGGACGTGTCCGAGACCGCCTTGCCCAATGCCAGGTCGGCGTGTACCACGCAATCGGTGACCACGTCGCTGATGGACGGCTGGCTGGCGCTGGCTACCGAAGCGGTGTTGACCAGCTGCGCCACCGTGCCGGGTGTATCTACCGTCACCTGAAAGACTACCGTAAGCGTCTGGCCGGTTCCCAGCGTGTGATCCTCGGCCAGCACCGGCGGCGACCCTCCGGCATTGGTTACGATTCCGGGAGCGGACAGCATGCTGATCTCCACATTGTCGAAAAAGGCCATCTCGCCGTATTCCCAGTTCTGGCTCTCATTGGCGTAGCGGACCGTGGTGCTGGGTGAGATATAGGCACTTATGTCATAATTGGTCCACCCGCTCGCCGTCCCCCCGAATGAATCCAGCGTGGTGAAATTGACACCGTCGGTGGATATCTGCAGCGATATGGTCTCCCCGGCGTCCAGACCCACGGTTTCCCAGTCGAAGCTCAGGACCGCCCCGGTGTAGCCCGAAAGATCGGCCGCCCGCTGGATGCGTTCAACCCCCACGTAAGCATAATGAATTCTCAATCTGCCGTTGGTGATGCCCACGTAGTCACCCACCGGCCCCGGGTATCCGTCCGGGTCGTTCTCGATCCAGGGACCCGACCAATTGACCGTCCCGTCGTTGTTCGAATATGAAACCGCGTTGAATTCGTCGCGGACCGTATTACTGGCCACCCCGTAGCCGATCACCCGGCTGCTGTTGGAGACATAGGTGGCCCCGGCGGGTACCGGGTCGTATACGGTCACTATGGAATGTTCCACCGTCCCGGTATAGAGGATCTCGATCGTGTAAGTAACCACATCTCCGGGCGACAAACATCCGGAAACATCGGAAGTCTTGGTCATGACCAGACCGAACTCCGGCAACAGGTAACCGGCATCCCAGTTGGTCGCCATCTCGAAGGGGGCCACGCTGAAAATCGGCGTGCAGTAGGTGAGCTTGGACACGTCGCTGTCCGCCGTGTCGTCGGAACCCTGATCGGTCAGGGTAAAGGCGTAGTCCGGCGGCTGCTCGAACTTGAGGAAGTATGAGCCCGGGGTCACATTCTCGAAAAAGTAGTAGCCGGATCCGTCGCTTTGAGTTGCGTCCACGAGATTGGTATCCCCGTCGTACAAGTAGACGTTGACGTTGCTCATGCCCGACTCGCCCGCTTCCTGGATCCCGTTCGAATTGACGTCGAACCACGTGTAGTCCCCGATGACCCCCGGCGGAAGATAGAGACCGGCGTCCCAGGAGAAGTCATTGCTCCCCGCACCGACTGAGAAGATCACCGTGCGGCCGTTGGTCGGATCGGCGTCGCTGTCCACGGTGTCATCGGAACCCTGATCGCGGGGACTTATGTAGTAATTGGTCGGCGGAACAAATTCCAGGAAGTAACTGCCCGCCCCTAGGCCGGCCACCTGGTAATAACCATTGGTATCGGTCTGCGTAGAGCTCACCAGGTTGCTCCCGCTATCGTAGAGGCGCACCGTCACCCCCCAGACCCCCTGCGTCTCGGAGACCTCCTGTATCCCATTGGTATTGCTGTCCCGCCATACCCGGTCTCCCAGTGCGGCCGCGACCACCTGGTCGGTGACCGACGCCTGTTCGGCGACCAGCATCTGTTCGCTGCGCACGTACGCGGTGTTGACGATCTGCGTGACGGGACAGGGGTTCTCGACCACCACCTGGTAGGTAACCCTGAGCCATTGCCCCGGCCCCAGGGTATAGCCGTCGGCCAGAATGGGAGGCGGATTCCCGGTGTTGGTGACCACCGACGCCGGCTGCAGAAATGCTATTTCGATGTCATCGAACCAGACCCGGTCCCAGTTGCCCATGCCGCGATCGTTGTTGTAGAAAGCGATTGTGGTGTTGGTACCGATATGCGCGGTCACGTCGTAGTTGGTGAAAATATAGGAGGGGTCCGTCGCCGGGCCGGCGTAGGTGTCTAGCAGCGTCCAAGGCGCGGTTCCGTTGGACGAGATGTACAGCCATACCAGCTCGTTGGCGTTGTCCAGACTGTCCCGGCGGTAGTAGAGGCTCAGCACCGCGGCGGTGGCACCCGACAGGTCCGCCCCGCGGTAGATATACAGGTTGTCATCGCGGTAACGCAGCTGGTAGTTCGATACATCCGCCAGCACCTGGATATCACCGGCGGTAGGCCCGTCGCCTTCGCTTTCCACCCAGTCGTCGAGCCAGTCCTGGCTGCCGTCGTTGTTGCTGTAGGCCTGCGCGTTGAACTCGTCCCGCACAGTGTTCGAGCCGAGCGACTGGAGGTAGACGATGGTGGTACTGTCCGCCACGTAGGTCACTCCGGTGGGCAGGTAGTCCCTCACCCGGACGCCCGTATGGGTAAGCGTGCTGCTGTTGGTCACCACGATGGTAAAGGTAAGCGTCTGCCCCGGCACGACCCCGTTGGTACTATCGGACTCCTTGGTTACAGCCAGCTTCTCGGCGGGGTCGATGTAGACCAACGCCGTATCCAGCGGTGAGAATACATAGGCGTTCTGGTTGGTCTCGTCCGCCGTGTCGGTGCCCCATGTCCAGGCATCGTTCCGGTTGTACCCGTATTGGTAACTCCCGGCCACGGTCTGCGCCTGGAAGGTGACCGTGATTTTCTGGTTGGAGGCCAGATCGTAGTCCAGTTCCCAGGCAAGTTCTCCGCCCCCGGTTATTACCGGATCGTTGGTCAGGGAGGATGAGCCGTCGGAGAATGATATGGTGGTCGAGTTGGAAACATATTCCCATCCGGAAGGCAGGCGATCGTAGATATCGACGTTGTAGATATTGAAGTCGTAGCTGGTCACGACCAGGGTGAACGTGACGACACCTCCCGTGCTCGGCAGGTCTTCCGGATCGGCGGTCTTCTCGATTCCGAGAGCGGGATCACGCCAATAGAGCGGTAGGAGAGCGTACCCATAATCGTAGTCCGGCAGCGGTTCGCCGGGCGACTGTTGAGTGTTATCCTGTCCCCAGACCAGCACGAAGGGCTGGTTGCCGTACACGCGGGCGCCGGTCGCGTCAGTATCCGGGTCGTATATCTGGGCCATTTCCAGCCGGTCCAGGACCAGCGTGCGGTCATTGGTCCCGTCGTTCTCGAAATCCACCCAGATCACCGTGTCGTCGTAGAGCGGCGCAATGTACATCGGATTGGCGGGCGCGTACGCATTGTAGTACTCCGCCGCCAGCAGGTCGGCGTCCAGCACCTGGTATCCCCAGTCCACTATGTCGTCATCGTCATCCGCGGCCACCAACAGCCAGATCTTCTTTGCGGGATCCTCCGAGGACACCTCGACCGCGTAAAAGCCGCCGGTTTCGTCCGCCGGAAGAAAAGGCAGTTCATAGCGGTACACGTCCCCCCGATTGGTCAGGGTGACCTGGAAGTTGGTGCTGAAGGTCTCGATGTTGACCGTAGTGTTGCTCTCCAGAGCATAAATGTATGCCGCATTGGTCGAAGTGCCGGTGAATTCACCCGGAATGAAAGTCTGCGAGGGTGCCGGCACCACGTACTTGGAACCCAGCAACTGGCGGGGGGTCAGGGAGAAAAAGCGGGTGTCCACGAACTCGTTGACGCTGCTCATCAGGGCCGCCTGCACCGGCCGCGCTGCGCCCGAGCTGGCGTCGCTGGCCGCTATCGATACCCCCGCGTTGACGTTGGTAAGATAGATGTTGGCCCCCTGGGAAAGGTTGGTGTCCAGGATTACTCCCGCGGACGGATCGGTCACCACGATACGGGTATTGTTCGAGACGACTTCGATAAACAGGAAGGAATATTCAAACGGATAGGAGCTGTTGGTATAAGTCAGATCCTCTCCCACCGGGACGTCATAAGAGTCCTGCCAGCGGCTGACCGGATAGATTTCCCAGGATCCAGCGATATAGCTTCCGGGGTCGTCCGGCCACACGATCCGCAGGACGAACACCGGCGCCCCGGAAATGAAGATCCGGTCACCACCGTCCACACCTTCGCTGCCGCTTACATAGGCGTTGGTCTCAGTGAGAACCAACACCTCCCCGCGGGAAAGCGCCCCCCCCTGCTCCCCCGGACCTCCGGATGGGGTGTCCCACTTGGCATCCGCCGTGTTGTAGGGATCGTCCGGATCGAAATCATACCCGTCCTCCCATTCATCCAGATAAACATGCGTCCCATCGGCGCTGGCTACAATGCACACCCGGGAGTTTATATTGTCGGCGGTCGCCGTATCCGGGACCTGGGAGTTGGGAATCGCCTTGTATGCTTCGATCAGGTCAGCCTCATCCGCCAGGACGTAATACTCCGCGAAGCCCACCACCGCGCCCTGCGCAACCGGGCACAACTGCACCGCCAACCACACCGCCGCGGCTGCCAGAACCTGCGCCCCTCTGGCTCTATGCACCTTCGCCGTCGTTCCCTTTCATAAACTATCGTAACCCTGCGGCCTTGTTTTCTCAAGCCAGAAACATGCCAACTTTCAAGAGGTTAAACGTTAAACTCAAGGAAAGCGCGCTTCTCCCTCCTGTTCCCCACGTAAAGGCAGCCCGGCCCCGCCGGGAATCCGGGAGTTGAAATCCCGCGGCGGGACGGCTCAGCGAATGTCGTCCGAAGATAGCCGGATGCCCGGCCCGCCGCGACCGATGGTCTTATGGGCAGCCCTTTTCGCGGACCCCGCCCCTCCAGCCGTCCCCCTCGCCTTGCGAGCGGCCTCCGGCGCCTCCCCGGCTGCTTCGCCCACCCTCGCCTTCTCGGCTCCACGATGCTTGCCCGCCCGTTCCACCAGCTCCCGCAGGCGGCGATTTTCCTTTTCCAACCCCGCCACCCGCTTCCGAAGCTCTTCGACGGACCTCACCCCGGCTTCAATCCGCTCCAGCTTCTCCGACAGGCCCTTGAGAAGCCTGCGGGACTGCCGGAGCTTTTCTTCCAATCCGGATTCCCTCTGCCGCGCCGCCCGTCGCTCGTTCTCCAGCAGTGTCTGCCAAGCCGACCGTTCCTCCTCCAGTTCCGCATGAAGCCGCTCCCGCTCCAACCGATAAGCCCTAATCAGCTCGGGAATCACGGGCAGGCCCTTATCCCGCCCGGATTCTCTCACCCGATCGTCCGCAGACACCGATCCGTCCAGCAGCAGCTCCCCAATCGCCATGATATTCAGCGGCCCGTAGGTAGACCCATCCGGGAGTATCACCTCCCAGCGCATTTCCAGGGCCGGCAAGTTGGCGGCACGTACCCAGTGGCTGCCGTCTTGGGAAATCTCATCCTCGGGGGCGATGCGGCCATCACTGGCCCACTGTTTCAGAACCCCAAGCGGAACCGGACCGAAATGTGAACCATCCGCCTTGCGCAACGTCCACTTGCGGACTTCGGTCGTTTCCGTCACAGCGCACCTCCTGGCAACTGTCGGCTGTCCCCCGCCGGGTAGCTGCCCACAACCAGCGGCCGCTTCGGGTCGCCCGCAAGATACAGTGTCTGGGTGGGGAATGCAAACTCTATCCCCTCCGCGTTGAAGCGCCGCAGGATCTCCATGTTCACCCGCTGGTTGAACTGCTGGAAGGCCCAGTAGTCCGGCGGATGGAACCAATATATTACCAGAATATTCAACGATGCGTCATTGAACTCGTTGAAGAAGACGCGGGGCGGCAGATCCGGATGCATGCCCTCGTGATCCTTCAGGATCTCCTTGATGATCTCCACCGCGCGCTCCACCTTCTCAGGCGGCGTGTCGTATGTGATGGTTATGTTCGCCACCCGACGGATGTAGGGCCGCTTGCCAATATTCTGGATAGTCTTGTTCGCCAGCTCTCCGTTGGGAATCGTCACCAGATGACCGTCCAGAGTCCGGATCCGCGTAGAGCGGAATCCCACCTCTTCAACCGGACCGTCAAAGCCGTCCACTACAATCCGGTCACCCAGCTCAAAAGGCTTGTCGGCAAAAATCACCAGGGAGCCGAAGAAATTCTTGAGAGTCTCCTGAGCCGCCAGGGCCACCGCCAGCCCGCCCACTCCCAGACCGGCAATGATCGAAGTCAGCGGCTTGTCA
>DTYT01000114.1 GCA_012961745.1 Kiritimatiellia bacterium
ACCGCGGCCGCGCTGTTTGCGATGGAGTGCGTCATCTACATGGGAAAAGTGGACATGGAGCGCCAGGCGCTGAACGTATTCCGCATGGAGAGACTGGGGGCCTGCGTGGTGCCGGTGACTGCGGGGCAGCAGACTCTCAAGGAAGCGATCAGCGAAGCCATGCGGGACTGGGTTACGAACGTTCGCACGACACACTACGTGCTGGGATCAGCTTTGGGAGCGCACCCTTACCCCCGGATCGTGCGTGATTTCCAGAGCGTCATAGGCCGGGAGGTGCGCGGCCAGTGCCTCCGGAAAGAGGGACGTCTGCCTGACAGCCTGGTGGCTTGCGTGGGAGGAGGGAGCAACGCCATCGGTCTGTTCTATCCGTTTCTACGGGACCGTTCGGTGGAGATGATCGGTGTGGAGGCGGGGGGGCTGGGCATCCGCAGCGGGCAACACGCCGCCCGATTCGCCGGGGGGCGGGTCGGAGTTCTTCATGGCACTCGGACCTATGTTCTGCAGAACCGCGATGGTCAGATCGAACTCACGCACTCGGTCAGCGCCGGGCTGGACTATGCGGCGGTCGGGCCGGAGCACAGCCTGCTGCGCGACCTCGGCCGGGCGCATTACTACCATGTGACGGATCGGGAGGCGGTGGAAGCTGTGGATTTCCTGTGTCAGATGGAGGGTATTCTGCCAGCCTTGGAGTCTGCGCATGCTATAGCCTGGGTGATCGGGAACGCCTCCCGGTGGAGGCGCGGCCAGCTCGTGGTGATCAATCTTTCCGGCAGGGGCGACAAGGATGTCGAACAGCTTGCCCGATGGGAACAGAAGCGCCGGCGGCGGACGAGGTGAGCATGTCGGTTTGCAGCATGAGCGGACACGGTGAAGCGCGCGCCTCAGCGGATGGCGTAGCCGCGGCGGTTCACGTCCGTTCATATAATCGCCGGCATCGCGAGATTGTGGTCCGGATATCGCCGGAGGAATGGGGATTTCTGGCGGCGGAGGTCGGATCTCGCATCGGCCTGGTGGTGACCCGCGGTATGGTCCACTGCAGCATCGTGATCGACCTTATCGGCGAGAGCGCCGGCTGTTCCATAGACGTCGAACTGGCCGAGCACTACGGGCGGTTGCTTAGACGATTGGCCCGCCGGCTCTCCTTGAGAGACGGTATTACCTTGGGCGACGTCATCAAGCTGCCGGGGGTAGTAGGCATTCGGCGCAGCGCACGGGTTCGCTCCAAGGTGAGGCGGGTGGTGCTTTCTGCGGTTTCGGATGCCTTGGCAGGTCTTGAAGCTTCACGTCGCTTTGAGGGGGAAAGACTGAAAAGGCAACTGCTTGCGCTGGTGAAGAGACTGACCGCGTACCTGTCCCGGATTGACAAGCGGGCTGCCCACGTGGTTGTTGAGTATCGGCGGAGGATGGAGAAGCGGCTCATCGAGCTGGCGGGTGGCGCGGGAGTGGACCTGGCGGCGGTGAATCGCGAAATCGTCCTGATGGCTGAGCGGTCGGATATCAGCGAAGAGCTGGTCCGGCTGCAGAGTCATTTGGAACAGGCTGCCTGCACGCTGGGGGCAGGCGGGGCTTGCGGTCGGAAGCTGAATTTCCTGGCGCAGGAGATGATGAGGGAAATCAATACCCTGAGCGCCAAGGCCAGGGATGTGAAAGTCGGTGATCTGGCGATGGGTTTTCGGCTGGATCTGGAGAAATTCCGCGAGCAGGCGCAGAATTTGGAGTGAGGATGGAACCGCGGCGAAGGTCACTGCTGCTTGTGGTCTCGGCGCCCTCCGGTGCCGGCAAGACGACCCTCTGCCGCCGGCTGCTGGAGGAGTTCGAGCGGATTCGTTACTCCGTTTCGTGCACCACCCGGCCGCCCCGTGGCCGGGAACGGTCGGGCAGGGACTACGTGTTTCTCAGTGAGGCGGAGTTCCGGCGGATGGCCGAGCGGGATGAATTCCTGGAATACGCGTGTGTACTCGGTCACTGGTATGGTACTCCCCGTGGCCCGGTGGTGGAAGCCCTGAAATCCGGGTGGGATGTACTGATGGACATTGATGTGCAGGGCGCTTCGACTATTCGTTCAATGGCGCGGTCGTTACCCGCCGGCGATCCTTTACGTGAAGGGTTCGTGGACATATTCATCGCACCGCCGTCATTGGAAGAATTGCGGCGAAGACTGCGGCGTCGGAAGGAGGACAGTTCGGACACCATCGAGTTCAGGTTAAGACAGGCGGAGAAGGAGCTGGAACACTGGAGAGAATACCAGTACCTCCTGGTGAATGATGACGTTGAGCAGGCGTATGATGTTTTCCGTTCGATCGTTCTTGCCGAACACTATC
>DTYT01000115.1 GCA_012961745.1 Kiritimatiellia bacterium
CTTCCAAGGTCTGGAGATTTGCAGTGCAAAACTTCCAAGGTCTGGAGATTCCGGGTGGGTCTTCAGGGGGGTGGGCGCCGGTCAATCGGCAGCGGGGATTGCGGGTTGCTCCAGGCCGGGAGGGGCCGAGGGTTGCGCTACGGCGCGGACGCGGACCCGATCGATATCTACCGAGAGGATTTCCATCTTCCAGACCTTGTCACCGCAAGAAATGACCAGGGACTCCCCTTTTCGTACCAGTTGTGTATTGATCATGACGACGTAGTCGTCACCCTGGCGCAACAGTCCGCGGACCTTGAGCAGGTCGCGCAGGGCAATCTGGTCTTTTTCCGGGACGCCGATGATCAGCAGTTCGGGAACCGGTGCGGCCGGGACTTGTGGTGCGGAGGGGGCGGGATGGAGCAGATCTTTGATCCGGTCGCATGACGAGCACAGGGCGGTGATCGTCAGCAGGAATGTGAGGGCCGACTTTTTCATATATCCGGCGCCACCCATGGGTATTGAAACGCCATCCGCAGCCGGGGGCAAGCGTTCTGTGGCCGAAAGATCACTCCGCGCGGTCAGCAAGGACTGCAAGGGGCTTCCGGTCTGGACATCGGCCCGACGGCGGTGCATCATGGCCGCGGCTCACGGACGGGTGGGAGGTGCCGGATGATCAAGAGTATTCTGGCTTGCACCGATGGATCGCGGTACGGGGACACGGCGGTGGACTATGCGGTGGACCTGGCCGTCAGGCTGTCGGCGCGGTTGTTGGGGATGCACGTATTGGATTCCCGCATGCTGGAGGGTCCCTTCATGGCGGACATCTCGGGCTGGCTGGGAGCGCAGGCCTACGGGGCGGAGCTGGAGCAGTTCCGGCAGTTGCTGGAGGAAAAGGGGGAAGCGATCATCCGGGCCTTCACCGACCGGGTTGGGAAGGCAAGGGTAAATGCCGCCGCGGGACTGAAAATGGGGCATCCCGCGCGTGTGATTCTGGAGGAGCAGGGACGCGCGGAACTGCTGGTGATCGGGCAGCGTGGCGAGCATGCCGAGTTCGGCGGCGAGCTGCTGGGGTCCACCGCCGACCGGGTCATCCGACGCACGGTGACCCCGTGCCTGGTAACGCCGGCGGAGTACCGGCCGATAAACCGGGTATTGGCCGCCTACGACGGAAGCGGGCACGCCGCCGCGGCGGTGAAGGAAGCGGCGGAACTCTGTTCGGCGTTGGGATGCGAGCTGGTGCTGATAACGGTGGAGGACCATATTTCGGCCGAGGAGGCGGGGCGGGTCGCCGACGATGGTTTCGCCTTGGCGGCGGATCACACGGAGCCGGTGCGGGCGGTGCGGGAAAGGGGGGAGCCGGCGCGGGTCATGCTGGAGTTCGCCCGCAGAGAGAAATGCGACCTCATCGCAGTGGGAGCGTATGGCCGCAGCCGGATCCGCGAGTTGATTCTGGGCAGTGTGCCTACTCATTTGATCATCGGAGCGGACGTACCGGTGCTGGTGGTACGCTGAAACGTGGCCGGCGGGGGAGGCTCGGGGAAATGTCAGCGGCCGGCGATGAGGTGGCGCTGGAACCAATCCACGGTCGCATTGACGAGCTTTTCCTGCCAAGGCAGGGCGTCGAAGGTGTGTCCGGCATTCTGGATGATTTTGAGCGCGGCCTGGCGGCCGGCCGCCTGGAGGGCCTGGAGGCAGGATTGGGAGTCGGACAGGGGGACGGATTGGTCCTGGTCCCCGTGGAGGAAGAGTATGGGGGTGTTACTGCGGATCACTCTTTTCAGCGGGCGGGCGGTATGCATCTCCACTACCAGACGCCGGCCCACCGGCCAGCCGTCCATGTCGGCC
>DTYT01000116.1 GCA_012961745.1 Kiritimatiellia bacterium
GTTCTCTGCATTCACCACGGTCGGATTGCCTGGTGTGAGGATGGGTTCCGGCATCGTGTACGCAGCTACGCCTGACCAGTCATGCGACCATTGCGGGAGGGCGAGGACGCCCCGACTCCTGTTCTACGTTGACAACTATGGTCAAGTATTCGCAATATGGAACATGGTGAGGTAAGGCAATGGCCCGGCTTATCGGCATGTCTTCCAGCGTGAAGGGGCGGACCTACGAGGTGGGCGAGGAGGCCGCCTTAGGACGCAGCAAAGATAACGACATCGTTATCAACGATCAGACAGTATCGGCACATCATTGCATCCTGCGCAAGGGGGAGGAAGGCTACGTGGTAACCGACCTGGAATCGACCAACGGAACCCGTATAAACACGCGGGAGGTGAAGGAAGCGCGGCTGGGGGACAAGGATCTCCTCCAGGTGGGGTCGGTGGAGTTTCTTTTCGAAGATCCTGAGTCGGCTGCGGTTGAAACTACCGCTTATGCTGAGGCGCGGGTAGAGGAAGAAACCGCTCCCGTGAGCGCCCCGGTCGGCTTCGTCAACATCTCCCCGTTCACCCGCCGCCGGGGCAACCGCGATCTGTGGTTGGTTATCATAGCTCTCCTCGGGGTTATTGCGCTGGCGGGGATGGTGTTCTTCTTCATTCAGCTTATTTCCACCGGATGACATGACCGACGGCAAGACGCCCGAGAAGCGGATAGGGCGACCCCCCGGGGGATTCACCCTCCTGGAAGTGATCGCGGCGACGGTAATCGCGGCGCTGGTGACTGCGGTTCTGCTGGCTTTTTACCATGCTACGGTCAGGTCCCTGGAAAGGCTGACGGGATATGGGGAGCACTCTCCGGATGGGTGTCTGCTTTCCCTGGCCGCAACCCTGCGTTGTGGGCTGTCGAGCGTGGGCGGCGCAGAGGCGTCCTTTCTCCTGCAAGGGGACGGCGGTACCGGGAGCCGATTGAGCGTGTGCTCACTCATCGGTCAGGGCCGATGGTCGGATGTGGTAAGGCACCGCTACCGGCTGGACCGGAATGCAGGCGGCCTGGTGGATGAGACGCAGGTGCTGACCGATCCCCGCCAGGCGACGGTGACCAACTTGATCCTCAGTGGCTGCACCGGCTGGGTGGTTGCGGTTCTGGGCGACCACGCTGACGGGGGTTGGACCGACTGCTGGAACAGTGTGCGTTCGGGAGGTTGGCCGGCCGCGGTCGAGTTGCGCTTGTGGATGAAAGGAGAGCAGCAGGCACGTCGCCTGAGGATCTGGCTGCCGGTGGGAACGGTGGTGACCAGTGGGATCGGGGTTCTTGAAGGCGGGACGATGTGAGACTAGCATAGGCCAGGGCCGGAGCGGACCATGCAGCGACCCGGAAGACTGGACAGTTGGGTATTCGACCTGCCCGTTCAGGAACTTCGGCGTGGATACCGCAGCGATGTATATTTCTGGCGGAGCAAGATCGCCCTGGAGAAGGCCGGGCGGCACCCCAGGGTCACGATGCAGGTCTTCCAGAAGCACAAGGCGATCCTTTGCGGCATAGATGAAGCGGTGGCGGTGCTCCGCCTGGCCAGCGGCCGATTTCGGGACTACCAGCGTGCCTACCGTCTTTTCGACGAGTTGATCAGATTGAAAAATGAGGCCCGGCGCTACTTTCTATCTGACCGACAGAAATACCTGGATACCGTCCGGCGAAAGATCGAGCTTTCCGAACAGCTGGACCGTGAATGGCAACATGGGTTCGGGGAACTCGAGGTCCTTGCACTGCGTGACGGCGATGAAATCGCGCCTTGGGAAACCGTCATGCACATTACCGGCGACTATACGCTTTTTGCCCACTTGGAGACGATCTACCTCGGGGTGCTGGCACGACGTACGCGTATCGCGACCAATGTTCGGCGCGTAGTGCAGGCGGCCAGCGGGAAGAAGGTTCTGTTTTTCCCTGCGCGCTTCGACCACTGGGCGGTGCAGGGCGGCGACGGGTACGCGGCCTACGTAGGGGGGGCACACGGGGTGTCCACGGACGCCCAAGCCGCCTGGTGGGGTGCGGAAGCGTCGGGAACGGTGCCGCACGCATTAATCGCATCCACTGGTGGGGACACGGTCGAAGCGGTGCGCATGTTCGGCGCCGCGTATCCGCGCGTGAATCTGGTGGCGCTGGTGGATTTCCATAACGACTGCGTCGGAACGGCGCTGGAATGTGCGCGGGCCCTCGGTGACGAGTTATGGGCAGTACGCCTGGATACCTCGGAGAACCTGGTCGACCGCAGTATTATTCCGGAAATGGGGGAGTTCACTCCTACGGGGGTCGCGCCGGAGCTGGTATGCAAGGTCAGAGAAGCTCTGGACCGGGAGGGGTTCGAGCATATCCGGATCGTGGTTTCCGGCGGTTTTACAGCTGAAAAGGTGGCAAGGTTCGAGGAGCAGGGGGCGCCGGTGGATGCCTATGGAGTGGGCAGCTGCCTGGTGCAGGGGGCCTACGATTTCACAGCGGACGTGGTGCGGGTGGACGGCCGGCCGTGCGCCAAGGCGGGACGCCGGTTCCGGGCGAATCCTCGCTTGCAACTTGTAAGGTGACCGGGTCCGGCCGGAGGTGTAGACTTTAGTCCGAGAGGAGGGTGCGCACATGGGAAGGACAGCGCTGATAGTAGTGGATGTGCAGCGGGACTTCTGTCCCGGTGGTGCGCTACCTGTACCGGCAGGAGATGAGGTGGTAGGTCCGATCAACGAGTTGGTCCAGGCGGCCGAGTGTGGTGAACAGCCGGTTCTCTACACGCGTGACTGGCATCCGCCCGATCACTGTTCTTTCAGATCTCAAGGGGGGCAATGGCCTGAGCATTGTGTGAGGGAGACCCCGGGGGCCCAGTTTCATCCTGACCTGCTGCTCTCACGCAATGGAACCGTAATTTCCAAGGCGGTTGATCGTGATGCGGAGGCCTATTCGGGCTTCCAGAACACGAAACTTGACGAGCTGTTGCGGGGCCGCGCTGTTTCCCGGGTGATCGTAGCCGGACTGGCCACCGATTACTGCGTGAAGGCCACGGCGCTGGATGCGTTGGCACGCGGCTATGAGCTCTGGGTGGTACGCGAGGCTGTAAGAGGCGTCGACGTGCACCCCGGTGACAGTCAGCGTGCTTTGGACGAGATCCGGGGCAAAGGGGGAAGGGTGGTCGGTCTCGAGGAGGCGAAAGCCGCCCTGCGGCAAGGGGCGGGAATGCAGTGAGGTCTGCTTCGAGGTTCTCGAGGAGGGGAAAAGAAGGATGGAGAGACTCGCATGTGTAAGCTGTGGATATGAATTCGCGGCGCAGGGGCAAGGGCAAGTAATCTGTCCGAATTGCGGAAGTGTGGTGGTTGAGCGCCGGGAGCCGGCACCGGAGTCCGGGTCCGAGGAGCCGACGGAAGGGAAACCGGCCGCGGAACCGGAGTCCGGGGAAAGCCCGCCGCAGGATGCAGCGGGATCCGGATCACCTGCGGGGTTGTCCCTCAGAGAGGAAGGAATTGGAATACAACCCGGCAAGGTGTGTCCCTGTTGTGGCCGGCAGCTTGCGGCGGACGCCACACTCTGCGTCAATTGCGGTTATGACTTCCGGACCAGCCGGATGGTGTCGCAGCCTGCAGGGCGGCCCTTTCTCGGACGGGCCGCGGTCTTCTTCATGGCGGGTCTTGTGGTGGGAGCCGCGGCCGGGTTCCTCCTTGGCCGGAGTCCACTGAAGCGGTCAACAGCCCGCGAACCGGGGATGGTAGCGGTTGACGCCTCCCAGCCCAATATCAGGGGGGCACCGGGCGATAAGGCATTGGTGGCGGCGTCTGGATCGGCGGAGGCGTCTCCGGGCGAGCCTACCGACATGGGGCAGGAGGTGTCTGAAGAAGAAGCCGCGGCGGCGGCGGGGGCAGAGGCGCCCCCGTCCTCCGAATTGTCCGCCGAGGAGAGGAAGCGGTTCAGAGAACGGATCGAGCAGCGCCTGACCAAGTGGCTGGAGGAGAGGTATCCACCCTTCCAGAAGGATGAAGAGGCAGGACTCCGGTTGCGGAGCGGGATTGTCTATCGAGGCCGTTTTCTGGGAGTCAAAGGGGATGTTGTGGTAATCGTGCGCGGCGGACGCCCGCTGGAAATTCCACTGGCCGATCTTGATCGGCCGAGCCGGCTCCGCAGCGACACCTCGTTCCGCCGCAAGTACCTTGAATACGCAGTAAAACGTTATGAACAACGGCTGAGCCAACGGGGGAAAAAGGGGTCAGGAAAGTGAGGATGTCTTGCCGGAGGGGGCCGCCGGTGCGGTCCGGTTGGCCGAGGTGAACGCCCGCTCCCGAAATTTGGAGGAGTTGCGGAAGCGCCGTGATGAGATGCTGCGTAGTGCCTGTCCCCTTCTGGAGTCGGGCCAAGCCAAAGTCACGCCGGAAGTAGCGGCATTGCTGCGCATCTGCTCGCCTCTGGGCGAAGGAATCGGAGCGCGCAGCGCATTGGGTAAGCTGGCAAGCCGCCTCTCGCAACGTTTGCCCCAAATCGAAAAGGAAAGACTTTGGGCGCAGATCGGAGCCCTGGAGAGGATTTGCGGTGGAGAGCTGGAGGCGGAGGCCGCATGGTCGAGTTTCGTCGAATATTTCCGCGCGGTACGCGTTCGAGGACGGCTCCGGCATTGCCTGACACTTGGCCCGGTTCTCAAGGAGGCGCTGGACCCGGCAACCATCTCGGGGGCGAGGAAGGACGCGGAGTTGCAGGATTTGATTTCCCGGGTTCAGCCTGTCGGCCCAGAGCAACTGCAGTGGCTCAGGAATTTGGCAGATCTTGTGGGCCAGATGCTGGATTACCTTTTACTGCAGGATCTTCGGGCGCGGGAGGCGCTCCAGGAAATGGGCAAGAGTGCTCGGGTTCGGGCGGTGGGCGAGATGGCGACGGGGGTGGCGCACCATTTCAACAACATTCTGTCGGTGGTTCTGGGGTACACCACCTTCGTACTGAACAAGGAGGAGCTTCCGGCGGAGATCGCGGGCCCCTTGGAGAGGGTGATTGAGGCGGCGATGCGGGGACGGAGGCTTACGTCGGAGCTTCTCAAGTTCGCGGTGACTGGGGTGGAAGAAGAGGCTGCGGTGAAGGTGCAGGACGTATTCGACACGGTGCTGTCTTTACTGGGAACACAGGCGGGGGGTGCGGTGAAGGTGGAGGCGAACTACGGTGCGCAGAATGACCAGGTTGAGGCCCGGGCGGGTGTGATTCACAAGCTGGTGTACAACCTGCTGGCGGCGGCATTTGAGAGTATGCCGGAGGGCGGCCGTCTGAAGGTGGAAACGGCCAACGTGTCCATGGATACTGAATACGGGATGCAGACATTTCTGAAAATTGCGGTCACTGATACCGGGGGCTTTGTTCCGCAGGACACCGGTGGAGCTGCCGAGTTGCTGGGTGGTGCGTCCACCACGTTCCTGCTTTCGGATGTCTACGGGATCGTGGGGACACTCGAGGGGACGATCTCGGTATCTTCCCGTCCGGGGAAGGAGACGCGCGTAGAGGTGCTTCTTCCGGTTATCGAGGGAGAACGGGGCGGGCGGGCGCTAGGAGCTGGGGCGAGGAGGGGGGTAGTTTCGCGCAAGTCCGTTTGGGTGATAGACGATGATCCACGCTTCAGGGAGATGTGTCGGGTGGTTCTGGGCGAGGCGGGCTATGAGGTGCACGAGTACGCCGACGGAATAACGGCGTTGCATGAGATCGAGGCCGGTCGCCATGGAGATATCCTTCTGGTGGACTACAGCATGCCGGAGATCAACGGACAGGAATTCTGTCAGCGACTGGACCAGTTGCGAGTCAGGGTTCCGGTGATTGTGGTCAGCGGGCTTTCGGCGGAGACGCCGGGCGTCCGGCAGCTACTCGGTCGCCGTTCGACGTTTTACCTGCAGAAGCCGTTTGCATCACGGGAGCTGCTGGATACCCTGAGCGTTGCTTCGGGGGAGACCGTTGCCGGGGTGGATCCTTTGGGCTGAGTGTCTTTCATGTGCGGCCGATTCTCATTGACGGTACGCAGGGAGGAAATCGAAACCGCCTTGCCGGCGATCGGGGTTCCCGATGCCGCGGGTGGTCGTTACAACATCGCCCCCACGCAGTTGTCCCCGGTAGTACGATTAGGTGAAGACGATAAGACCCGGGTGATACTTGCGCGCTGGGGACTCGTACCGCGCTGGGCGCGGGATGTTTCCATCGGGTTACGGCTGATAAATGCCCGCTGTGAGACTATCGAGCGACGCCCGGCGTTCCGGGATGCGTTCCGGCAACGTCGCTGCTTGGTTCTGGCCGACGGTTTCTACGAGTGGTGTGGGGTACCGGGTTCGCGGGGGAGGCGGCCGGTTTATTTCCGCTTGAAGGGGGGAGGTCTATTTGCGTTCGCCGGTCTCTGGGACGTATGGAGGCGGCAGAGCGATGAGGAGATGGTCACCTTTACGATAGTCACCTGTCCGGCGAACCGGACTGTGGGGCAGGTGCATGACCGGATGCCGGTGATTCTGGAGAAAGGTAGTGTCTGGGAGAAATGGTTGAGGGCGCGGAATGCCGGCATTCTGCGGGCCCTTCTTCGTCCGCTGGATGACGGGAAAATGGAAGGCTGGGGGGTGGATCCGGTGGTTAACGACCCGCGTGTGGACGATGGCCGGTGTATCCGGCCTGTGGGAGGGCTTTCATTTCTTGCGCAAGACGATGGGCGGATGATTTGACAGGCGGCCGGGCGGATGGTAGTTCTGGAGTGCTTGCGCGTCCAGCGGCACTGGAAAGGAGGCATGCCATGAGCAGGATATACTCCAGCGGAATACTGGCCCTGGCATGGGGTTGCCTGGTTACAGGGGCCAGTGTACAGGTCAGTGCGGCGGAAGTCGAAATGGTGAACCCGGGCTTCGAGAGCCCCAAGGTGGTGGGGGAGAGCCTCGGCACGGAGCCGGAGGGGTGGTTTTATTTCACTTCGGGGGGACAAACCAAGGTGGGTCTGACCACCACCAAGAAGCGCAGCGGATCCCAGGCAGTGGTGTTCGCCGCCTTGGATGCGCCGGACAGCTACCAGGGTCTAGCGCAGAAATTTCCGGCGGAGCCGGGCCGGCGTTATGAATTCAGCCTATATGTGATCAACGATGCCATGGAACCGATCGTGGGCGATTCGTACGCGCAGGTAAGTATCGAATGGCAGGACTCGACCGGTTCCGAAATCACGAGAAACTGGGGGCCCACCTGGAACTTCAAGCTTTCTCCCCTCAAGTGGGAACGCGTCGTAGTTGGTGCTGAGGCACCTGAAGGAACCGCGGTGGGGGTCGCCGTAGTGACGTTTTTCACCAAAGACGCCGCTGGGCAAGGTAAATTCTACCTTGATGACGCCGCAGTGAAGGATACCACGGAAAAAGAATAGGTTGCCACCTTGCACGCATTCGGGATGGCGGCGGAAGGACAGGATGGCAGCCCGGGCAGGGCAGAGTGCCTTGACGTGATGTCACGAGTCCTGCGGTCTAGGTTGTGAGCGGGTAACCGCACGCCGCACGGTTCCTGCGCGGCGGCTCCCCTTTGTCTTGACCTTTCTCATTCCGTGGAGTAACCAGTCGGGAAAGAGGGTGGTGTAGAGCGGGGTCCGGCAAAGTGCGGGAAGGTAGCCGTGAGGATAGTTGCGAGGTCTGGCCTGTTCATCTTGCTTTCGGTGGTACTGGCGCGGTGCCTGCCGGCCGCTGAACAGGTGATCTACCGCGCGGTTGATGCAGAGAACCTGAAAGATAATCCGGAACATTACTGGCTTGAGCCGATAGCGTTCCGCGACGAGCTGCTCGCACCACCCGGCAACCGCCGTATCACCTTGGCGGGCGAGCGATATGTTACCTTCAAGACCCGCATTGCCGGCCGTTGCGCGGCGTCACTGGAGGTTGCGGAAAAGCTCCGGTCACTGGAGGTGGGGAAGAGCTACTATTTTCAAGGCACGATTCTGGCGCACGGACGGAACTTCCATATTGTGGTAAGCGACGTATCGCGGTCTCTTGACGTGGAGGATGCAGCCGGGTCCCTGGAAAAGAAGGTGGGCCTGCAGTCCACTGATGGGTATATCCGGCGTCTTCTCGAGACGGTGGAAAGCGCTCTGTTCACCCTCTCGCAGAACCAGGGGGTGACTATGAGAGACCTGCTGCGTCCGGGATCTGAATATGAGACTCAAGTGCTGGAGACTATACAGAGTGCGGTCCTGCGAGACTCCCGTGTATCCGGTGTCACCGCGGAAATGATTCTCAGCAGATTGATATACCGGGCGCTCGTCGCCGACAAGGTGGAAGCGCCGCCGGGGACATTGCGAACCGGCCCACTGGGTTCGGCGGTGGCGGCTTCGGCCCAGGAGTCTCCCGAGGCTGGGCAGCGCGAGGAGCGGGGGCCACGACTCCGGGTCGGAGTTCTGCGGGTCAGGTTGGAATCCCCAAGGGCCCGAGCGGAGCCCGCAGTACCACCGGGCCGCTGACAGCAGGATCGGCGGGCGAGGTCGAGGTGGTCCCCCCCTAGGAAAACGGGACTGGAACCGAACCTGATTTACCCTAAGATATTGATGTGCAGCCAGCTTAGCTCAATTGGCAGAGCAGCTGACTTGTAATCAGCAGGTTGTCGGTTCGAGTCCGACAGCTGGCTCCACCAGTAAGGCATCAGTGTCCGCAGCACTCCCTTAAACTTGCAGCAATTTCCTCGCAGATGTCCATCGCGGTCATTGCAGCCTGCGAGTATTTCCAGGCGGCGATGTCCCCTGCCTTGGAGTGCAGCAGTACGGCGGCGCAGGCTGCTTCGAAAGCGGGCTTGCCCTGAGCAAGAAATCCCGCAAGCAGTCCGGCGAGAACATCGCCCGAGCCTCCGGTGGCCATGCCTGGATTCCCCGCCAAGTTGACGAACGGCGCCCGGCCGCTGCGGGCTATGATGGTCCCGGCTCCCTTGAGAACCACGGTAGCGTCGGTCAGGTCGGCGCTGCGGGCCGCGGCAGCGGCACGGTCCGCCTGTATGGTGGCAACATCCTCGGACAGCAGCCGGGCGAGTTCTCCCGGATGAGGGGTTATGACGACCGGGGCCTGAGCGCGGTCGAACCAGTGAGGGTTTCCCGCCATCACGCTGATTGCATCCGCGTCAATGACCGCGGGTATGGAGAGGTCGCGGATTATGCTCCGCACGAGCGAATGTATGCCCGTGCCCCGGCCGAGTCCCGGCCCCAGGAGCAGGGCGTCGAACTGCGCCAGCCTTTCGCGCCAGGTTCCCCAAAGGTCGGGAGAAAGAACCCCGCTGTCGTCTTCAGGCGCGGTTTCGATCATAATCTCCGGTCCGGCGGCACGCACGAGGGGAGCGATGGCCGGAGATACCAGCACCGTTACCAGTCCGGCGCCCGACCGGATGGCCGCCCTGGCAGCCATCGTCACCGCCCCACTGTATTTCCGGGAACCCCCGATGATGAACAGGTGGCCATAGTCGCCCTTGTGGGAAATTCTCTTTCGGGGCGGAAACAGTTGACGTACTTCGGCCGCCGAAACCAGTTGCATTCCGCTTTCCCCGCAGACGCGCGGCACGATCTCGGCAGGCGTACCGATATCAACGACTTCCACCGAGCCGATATACTCCAGAGCCGAGGGATGGAGAAATCCCTTCTTGGGCAGACCCATAGTCACGGTGAGATCGGCTCTGACGATATGCTGGTGCCGCACGCCCTCGGTGGCGTCAAGTCCCGAGGGCAGATCCACGGCGACAACCGGACGGCTACGGCCGAGGTCGTTGACGAGGGCGATAGCGGAGCGGACCGGCTCCCGGGGCTCCCCCGTAAAGCCGGTGCCAAGCAGGCCGTCGACGACCACCGTGGCGCAATTGGCGTCAGGATCCACACGCCAATGCTGCGTGTCAGTGCGCTCCTCAAGTGGAACACCGGCATCCAGCATCAGCTCCAGATGTTTACGCGCATCTCCGCGGATTTCCGCCGCTTTTCCGGCAAGCCACACCATGGTCCCTATGCCCGCTTCCGCCA
>DTYT01000117.1 GCA_012961745.1 Kiritimatiellia bacterium
CCGGCATCCTGCAGGCGGCGCTCCAGGTTCCGCCCATGTGGCGGCGCGGCTTCCGGGTGCCCCGGGCTCCGGGCCCTGACGAGACGGTTTTCCGGGTGCTCAGGTTAACGATTCCCGCCGCATTGGGCATGGCGATCACCCAGGTCAACGTAGTGGTCGACCGCCTGCTGGCAACCCTGATAGCGGCCTGGGCGCCAGCGGCACTCTACTATAGCGAGAGACTGATCTACCTGCCGCTCGGGATAATTGCGACGGCCCTGAGTACAGTTTTACTTCCGGCATACTCTCATCAGGTGGCAAGGGCGGAGGAGCAGGATATACGGCACACATTAGTGCTAAGCATGAGGACGATGCTCTTTTTGATGATCCCGGCTGCTGTAGGCCTTGGTGTGCTGGCGCGCCCCATAATCGAAATGATCTACCAGTGGCGCGCTTTCACTCCGGAATCCAGTTGGCTCACGGCTCGAGCTCTGCGCTTCTATGCTCTGGGATTGGTCGTATTCGGGCTTAACAAGGCGCTGGTACCGGCCTTCTACGCGCGACAGGACACACGCACGCCGGTCCGACTCGGAATGAGGGTCGTGGGTCTCAATATCGCGCTTAATGTCTTTTTCGTCTTGACCCTTCCGTTGTACTACAAGCATGCCGGGCTAGCCCTGGGCACGGTGCTCGCCGAAACCGCCTATTTGTTGATGCTGTCGCGGCGATTGAGTCGGCAACTGGGGGGGATAGACTGGGGCGTCCTGCGTCGCTCGGCACTCCGCATCACGACCGCCGCCGCCGGCATGGCACTGCTGATTCCGGTGATCCAGGACTGGCTGCGTAGCCTCGTCCTCCGACTGGAAATCACCGGAAAGCCGGCCCAGCTCGCCTACACACTGGGGCTGGTCGTCGGGGGGGGGACACTTTATCTGCTGCTGGCATTTCTGCTCCGGATGCCGGAACTCGCCGTCTTGCGGCGGGCTTGGTTCTCTCCGCGGGCCGGCCGATGATCTTCGGCCCGGTTGCTACCGACCGACCGGGACCCCATCTACAACGCCGTAAGGCCGGTCTTCCGCCGCCAGTATAGAATCATCAGGCGGTCCAGCAGACGATCCGGCAACAGGCGCCGCAGGGCTAGGCCCAAGTGCGCGGGGATTGTGACGGGATACCGCGTACGGGGACGCCTGGATTCAAGCGCGTGAACTATTTTGCGGGCTACCGCTTCGGGGGGCAATCGGAACAGACTGCGCGCGGGTTGCTCGTCATGACTCCGGGCGAAGCGCTGGTAGAAATTGAGGAAACGGGAGTCACTTTTTACCAAGAGGCCTTCCAGGTGATAGCGGGCATTGCCTCCAAATCGGGTGGCTATGGGACCCGGCTCGATCAGGCTGACGGCTACCCCGGAGCCGTTCAGTTCCACTCGCATTGCATCCGACACCGCTTCCAGGGCGAACTTGGAAGCGCTGTACGCCCCCATGAACGGTAGGGCAATACGACCCACCATTGACGAAACATTCACGACTCTTCCGAATCCCTGCCGGATGAAGTGTGGTATGAAGAAATTGGTCAATTCCATGAGCCCGAAAAGGTTCACCTCAAACTGCCGGCGCAGCATTTCCCGATCAAGGTCTTCCATGGCCCCCGGTTGTCCGTAGCCGGCGTTGTTCACGATGGCTCCCAGGCGACCGCCGGCAATTTCCAGAGCGCGCCGGGCAGCGTGGACGACCGATTCCGGGGTTGACAGGTCGAGATGCACCGGACAGAGGCCCATTTCCCGCAGGCGGTCCATATGGTCCGGCTTGCGGGCGGTGGGAATCACGGTCCATCCGCGTGACGCCAGTATGCGCGCGGCGGCTGCTCCGATTCCGGAAGAGCAGCCGGTGATCAGCACGTTCCGTATCTCGACTTGCGGATACGCCATATATCTCTCAACGGGAACTATGTCTTAGCTGCAATCCGCAAGGACCGAATGCAACCGGCTTAATCATAACACGGTTGCGGTCAGTCTGCTGACATTCGAGCGGTCACCTGCATCTGTGCTCCAGGACTATGGGCGGAGATCCTACGGGTTTGCCCCGAGAGAGGCGAGGCGTTCCAGCGGCAGTGTGCCCAGCGCTTGGCGAAGGCTTTCAAAATCGATATCCGTTCCGGATACCTGAATCGAGATGCGGGTCCCACCATGAGAGAAATCTCTTCGGAGGGCGCTCCCGGGCCCGACGGAGAACAGAAACACCGCTGGCAGCAGGCCGCCCGGGGGTGCGTGTGACCGATCCATCCCAGCCTCCTTTCCAGCGACCCCTATTCTATGGAGGAATCACCATCGCCGCAACCGTTTCTCTCACCCGGCGGTGCGCATTCCGGAAGGTTCCACTCCTTCCCGGCGCGTCCGGCAAGGACATCCGGAAGAGGACAAGTGCTGCATCGGCTGTTGTCCCGGAAGCAGAAGTCGGCGGCGAGCTGGAGCAGGCCCTGGCGGGCCAGCCCGCTGCGGTACAGCGACGGTGGATGATCCCGACCAAACAGCAGGTGGGCCGTCCGCCGCATGATACTGTTCAGGGACTCGGGGGGGACTGCCGCGCGTAGATCGTCGCCTCCCGGCCATCCGAAGGCATGCACCGCCGGCAACAACACGTTGACGATGATGGCTCGGATCCGGTCCCTTCCTACCAAGGCCACTGGCCGGGACTGGATTCGGCCGCCCCAGGAGAGTCGCCGGTGCCAGAAGGCGTCTTCCGGATTGAGTTTCCTGAAAAGCAGGCGGGCCGCCTCCGCCCCCGCGGCGGCCGCCTCTTCGAATGCGTTGACGATATCTTCCTGCGAGAAGAACCAGGCGGCGGATTCCAGTCGGCGTACGGGATGATTCGCAGGACGGACGCCGGCAGTGGTCCACGTCGAGCGTTGCATGGCGGAATGCTCCCAAGCGTCCGCCTGCCGCCACCAGATGTCCCACAGGGAGCGCGCGAATCTGCGCGAAGTCTCGGGCCATCGCTTCGGCGCATCCTCCGGAAGGAGGCCGGCGGTGCCCAGGAGAACTGCGTACCAGGTCAGCGGGGAGTCCCCGCAGCGCTCGCGCATCAGTCGGCACGGAGCCAAGATGGCCAACTGCCGGAAGGCCCGCTTGTTGCGACGGTAACCCAGGGCAGCCATGACTTCTTCATACAGCGCCTGACTGATCCCCACCCCGACGGCACTGGATCTCAGTCGTTGTGACTTCCGCCGGATACGTTCGGCTCCCGCCGCTTCGAGAAAGGCGATGCAGAAGTCGAGTCCTTTGACCTTCAGGTGAGGCGCGCAGGGGGGCGGTTGCCGGCAAGCCGAAAAGGGATAGGCGGTGACATCAACGGCATCAAAGCTGAAGCCCGGGATGGACCGCAGGAGTTCAGCGAGCGGAATGTGCAATACACCGGGCCGGAAACAGGCTTCCTCTTCCCGTCCGGGAAAGTAGGTGACGTGTATCCTTACCGCTTCGTAGCGAGCGTCGTTCCCGTGGTGATGACGTTTCCAGTCGGCCGGATGCACATGAACCTCGACGTCACCCGCGATCAGGCGGCCGCCGACCCGGACCCGCGCGCCCC
>DTYT01000118.1 GCA_012961745.1 Kiritimatiellia bacterium
CCTTCGACTTCTTCCAAAGGTTCTACGGCCTGGACCTGCACGCCCCGCTGGGCCCTGACGGCATCCACAACATCGGGGCCGCCCAGTAGAGCGGACTTGCGGAGCCTTCAAGGCAGCGTGACCTTCCTATTGTAACTAGATTAATGCTCAGGTAGTTGTTAAATACAATAAGCACAAAATGTGTTACTATGCCCCTAGCTTCGTATAGCAGGGGAGGACGCATGCCGAATAAGAAAACCCACTTCAGCTTGGTTTCCGGTCTGGCCGTCTTGATTGCGCTCGCCCTGTTGCCCGCCTGCCAATCCTTCGGCGGCGGGGGTAATGACGGTAACGGCGGCGGAACCAACCCCCCGCCCTACAATCCCGTCGCTTGCGAGCCCTCCGGCAGCGGCCAGGACTACGCGGTGGGCCCCGGCCAGGCCTACGCCTCGCTGCACGACCTTCCCTGGGACGCGCTTGGGCCCGGCGATACCGTGCGCATCTTCTACCGCGACGAACCCTACCGCGAGAAGATCGTGATCCGCACCGACGGCAGCGAAGACGCCCCCATCCGCATCTGCGGCGTGCCCGGTCCGAACGGCGAACGCCCGGTTCTCGACGGCGACGGGGCGGTGAACGACCCCGACGACGCGGCCGCCTACACGACCTACACCCCCATGGAGGGATTGGCGATGGTCATGCTCTACAACCGCGACTACGACCTGAAGGTCCGCCACGTGGTGATCGAGGGGCTGCACATCCGCAACGCGAAAAACAACTTCACCTATACGCGCACCGACGGCTCCACCGCGAACTACAGGGACGGCGCCGCCTGCATCCGCATCCAGGCGGCCGACGACGTGGTGATTCGGGGCAACGAGCTGGAGAATTGCGGCAACGGCATTTTCACGATGTCGCAGGGCTACAACGAAGCCCACCTCACCCGCAACCTGCTCATCGAGGGGAACTACCTGCACGGCCACGGCCAGCCTGGAAGCTACCTAGAACACGGCGTGTACATCCAGGCCATCGGCGTGGTCTACCAGTACAACCGTTTTGGCCCCAACGACCCCGGGTCGGACGGCGTCACGCTCAAGGAGCGCGTGGCCGGATCGGTGATCCGCTACAACTGGTTCGACTCCGGGAGCGCGCGCACCCTCGACCTGGTCGAAGTGGAGGACGCCGCGCCCTGGTACCTTGTCTCCGAGTACCTGCGGGAGTTGGGCTGCGACAGCACAGACAACTGCCCGGACCTCGACGAGGATCGCCTCGCCAAGGTGCAGGAGGCCGAGGCCGCCTACCGCAAGAACTACGTCTACGGCAACTTCTTCCGCCACGTCGGCAGCACGACCAAGTCCGGCAACCTCGTTCACTACGGTGGCGACAACGACCCGGACCTTTCGCACAACGGAACGCTGTACTTTTACGGCAACACCGTGGTCGTCCTGCAGGACCGCGACGACGCCTGGCGCTTTCGGCTCTTCTACCTGGGCAACCGCGACGCCCCCTCGCGCTCGCTGGAAACGGTGGAGATGTTCAACAACATCGTCTACTTCACGGACGAGTCGGGCACGCCTTCGTACTTCTGCCTGGACGATACCAACCAGGGCACGATCCGCTTTGGGGTGAACTGGCTTTCGAGCGACTGGCAGGCGGACGGGGCGGCTGCTGAGTGCTACTACGGGGGCGTCGGACCCGACGTGATCGGCGTGGAGAACCTGCTCGACGTGAGCGGGGCGGCGGCGCCCGTCGACCCAACGACCCTCGATCCAGAGGACACCCTGCTGGTGCGCGACCGGGCCCAGGCCGTTCCGGACGGCCTGCCGCCGCTCGATTACCAGTACTTGCGCCACCTGCAGGCCGAGCCGCGCGCGGACGCCCGCGACCTGGGCGCCCGCGATCTGCCCTGAGCGGTAGGCCCAGCTCCCCGCCCGGACCGGGCGGGGAGCTGCTATAATCAAACC
>DTYT01000119.1 GCA_012961745.1 Kiritimatiellia bacterium
TCGTTCCCGGGACTCCCCGGCGTCGCGCCACCAGGCCGTGGGCCGCCTTCCGGCCCGCGGCATGGACCCCTACCGGCCAGGGCCATTCCGGCGCGGAGCGACCCAAGGCGCGTGCCAGCATCGCTCACCCTGCTCAGCCGGGAGATTTCCTGCGCTGCGCCGGTCCCGGGTGACTTCAACCCGGGGCTTACGCGGCAACTGCGCGGCGACATGGTCCCATGCCCAGTATGCTCTCTCATGTCCCCGGGACCCACTCAACGTGCCCTCTCCATCCCCGTGGTGCCTTGAAAGTCCCTAGAACGCCCTGTTCCCTCAGGAACCGCAACTGCAACCGATGCCCGTTCCAGATGACCGGCAAGGATTCCCCATCGTTGAGATTCTCTCCCACTGCACCTACCGGCCACCTCGTAGCCGTTACCGCATTCCGCAGCAGGGGGATCTTCCGCCAATCGAAGCCCATCACCGTCGCCGCGGCCAGGTCCAACGCCACCAGGTCCAGCCCCCCCGCTACGAGCCCTACTGTACGCGGCTCCGGTTCCAGCGGCCCCTCTTCCTCGCCCGCCACGATGCCGTCAACCACCGTCAAGATCCTCCGCTGCGGCCTTTCAGCCATGGTGCCATCCGGCCGGGCGTACCTTACGATGCGGTCCAGGTCGAGCACCATGCGCCAGACGGTATCATTTCCGTACCAACTTCCATCGCGTAATGCAGCATCCCCCAGCAGCCGGATCAGCCGCTCGTTCACCCGGTACAGGTTCCCCAGCAACACGCGGTGCCACCGGTGGGGGTTGCCGTCGATGGCCCGCTCCAGCCGGTCACTGAACGCCTTCAGGGGGCTGGGACGCGGGTATTCATCACCCCCCACCCAGAGGCTGCCCTTGCGATGGTGCGCCAGGCACTCCTTGCGTCCGACGATTCCAACGATGTTCTTGAGGGCGACGGTGATCCCCGCCTTGCAGTGTGTCTTCAGCTTGGGCAGCGAGATTACGACATCCGCCGCGAGAACGGTTCGCGAGATCACGTACCGATGCGACCCCGGACGGTGATAACGCAGTGTTTCATCCACGGGATAGTTTGCTACACGAAAGCGTGCCGTGCGACCGTCCAGTGGAGAGAGCTGGCTGTCAGATCCCAGATCGACCGTGACGTAGCCGGCCGGGTCGCCCGGCAATTCCCGCCACTCGACCACATGACCCCGTGGATCCTTGAGCGCCCTGATCCGCCGCAGGTCCAGTACCTTGAGGTTCAGAGCCGAGCGGCGTGAGTAGAAGTCTGCGATCCGGTCGATCCCCGAAAGGCGCACGGCCTCGTCAAAATCGGTCTCCTGGATGGGCGCATCCGCGATAACCACATTTCCTTCCCCCTTCAATGCCAGGCAGACATAGTCCAGCACCGCGCGCACCACCGAACCATGTGTGACCAGGCAGACTGGATCGCCGCCGCGCGGATGCCGGTGCAGCACAAGGTTGGGCTTGACCACCACCGAATCCCCGGGCCGGATCAGATCCCCCAGAGGATTCCACTCCGGGGATCCGGAACGCCGGCTGTCGAGCTGCAGATCCTGCAGCAGGCTTCGAACCATGCGGTAGACGCGGTTTCCCTGGCCCACGGCCCCCTTGAAGGGATACTCCGGAAATTCAGCATCCGGGTGAAACGGCGCCTGCGGATAGTGCGCCTCCGAATCGCGTCGTATCACCGGCCACACTGCAGAATCTTTATCTTTGCCATCCATCTCGGGGTCCGCAGCCGACTGCGGGAACGCTGGTCTCATCGGCCACTGGAGCCTTCCCCTTCCGCCAGCGCCCCAAGCCCGAACGCCTTGTCGTCGCGGTCGCCGCCAGCCGGGCCTTCCAGCAAAATCCGTTCAAGCGCCTCACCCGCCCGCTCCCACGAGTACCGGGCGCAAACGAATTCCCGCCCCAGGCGTCCCCGCCGCCGCCGGTACGCCGGGTCGCCCAGCAGCCGCGCCATTACCCGGGTCAAGGCTTCGACATCGTGCAAGGGAAAAAACTCCACCGCCTCTCCATAGACCTCCCTGAGCACGGGAATATCACTGCATACCGCCGGCTTCTCGGCAGCCAGGCATTCTGCAGGAGGGATGCCGAATCCCTCCAGCGTGCTGGGAAACACCAGGAAATATGCTCGCCGCAGGAAGCGCCACTTCTCATCCTCGGTCACCATGCCCGTAAAGCGGCATTCTACTCCAAGTTGACGGCCAGCCGGCGAAGGTCCCGTTCCTCGTATCCACTCCCGGCGATGACCAGGGGCGGGGGATCAGGCAAGCGGGCCGTGGCCCGGATCAGGTCCTGGACATTCTTGTACACGTCCAGCCTCCCTACGTACACAATGTGTTCGTCGCTGGCCGGGTGCTTGATCGCCTCGTCGGCATCCACCCCCAGGTATACCGGCGGCGCCACTGGACGCCCCGTCCAGCGCGCGCATTCCTGCCGAACAGTTTCGGAAAGCGGCACCAGCACCGCGGCTTCCCTATAGGCTTGCCGCACGGCGTCCCACTGCCTCCGCAGTCGCGCGGCTTCCGCAGGAGGGAGAATATCTCCGAGCTCGCGCATTACCAGGTCCGGGGTCTCGAAGACGAAGTTGACGACCCGGATCCCGTATTTCCGGCCGTAGCGCCAGGCATCCGCGGCCGCCTGCCTGAGATAGCCGCAGATGAAATCCGGTTTTTCGCCGAGCAAGCAGGGCTCGATGAACAACCGCCCGTACATGCGGGCCCACCACCGGTTGAACCGGCCGGAAGCCCGAATCGACGGCGGTAGTCCGCGGCGGAATCTCACCCGCATTCCCGCGGGGCGCGCCTTCCGCATGAAATCGTTTCGCCAATTGGCGAAAACGGTTACCCGGTGGCCGCGCCGGGCGAGGCTCGCAGCGTACCGATACACGGCCAGTTCACCCCCGCCCACCGTCGTCCGATTATTCAGCAGCACGACAAGCGATAACCTATTGCCGCCCCTCATCGCCGGATACCTTCTCCTGGGTTCAGGTGTCTCGCACCTTGCCAGCCGCCACTCTCACTCGGCATACTTGATGACCAGCGGGATGAACGCGGAACCAAAGCCTGCACGGGTTGCCCAGCTGGTCCTGAACCGTCTGCTAGGGCTGAGAGGCGGCTCTCTTACGCAGCAGCTTCTCCTCAAGATGTTCACGGTTCTGCGAACCGCCCTCGCCAAGGCCGGGGATCCGCTGGTAATGTATAATGTCGAAGGCCATCCGCTCGTATTGCCCGTCAGCCATGACTTTCCCCTCGACCACGGCTGTTTCCCGGACTACGGAACCAACATCGCCCGCCTGGCGGCCTTTCTTGAACGCCGGTTTCCGGATTTCTCCGTCATAGATGTGGGGGCCAACGTGGGCGATACGCTTGCCCTCCTGCGCA
>DTYT01000120.1 GCA_012961745.1 Kiritimatiellia bacterium
TATCCTTCACCCCCCCAACGCCCGATCCGCCGCCTGAAGGATATCGGATACCTCAATTGCCCGCATGCAGGCAGCCGAGGTGCGGCTGCGGGTCACAAGACAAACGGTTTGCAGGCAAGGACAACACGGGTAGCGGTGATGAATAGTTTGTGCACCGGGCGGAGCGCAGAGGCGTGGATCGGTCGGTCCGAAGACTACTACGCGGGGCACTCTAACGGCCGCCGCCAAGTGCGATACCGAGGAATCCGTTCCAATAAACAGCCGCGCCGATGCCAGCAAGGCAGCCAGTTGAAGCAGAGTCAAGCGACCGCAAAGATTGAGGAGCCCGGTGTCGTCACCTGCGATCTCAGCTGTCCGCCTTAGAAGCTCAATGGCCGGGCGCCGGTCAGCGGAAGATCCCACCACTACAACAGCGTTGCCACTCTTCTTGATCAGTTCGCCGCAGGCGTGAGCCAGGACCGGGGCGGGGATACGTCGCAATGGACTTCTCCCGCCGTTGAATAGCACCACCAGGCGTCGGGGATGGATGTCGTGGTCCTCCAGTACCGCAGCGGCCGCCAGTTCATCCTTACGGGTGTAATGGACCTGCGGTTGGCGGCCAGCGGGTGTGATCCCCAGAGGTGCCAGCACTGACCAGTCCTTCTCAACCTCGTGAAGATTCTCCTGATAGGGCACACAGTCGGTCAGCAGAAATCGGCCGCCGGATCGGTCATTGGAGATCCGGCGCACGGCACCCGCAAGATACATAAAGAGAAAGATATGCCGGAGATCACCTCGAAGGTCTACGGCCACGTCGTACCGCGTTCGGCGCAAAGCGGCGAGGAGGCGGATCACGCCGCAGGGGAACCTTTTCCATGTTTTGGTGCGGCTTCCCGCCGGAGCCCACCAGGGACAGTCAAAGACGATTACATTGTCCACGTATCGATTGAAACGGACGATTTCGGCCGCCCATGATCCGCACAGGAAATCAATACGTGCTTCGGGAAGCTTCCCCCGCAGGACCGGAAGTACTGCGGTACTCATTATAACGTCGCCGATTTGATCGGCACGGATCACGAGAATCCGCGCCGGAGGATAGGCTGGCGGCGTGAATTTTCGATGTCCCAGACGGCTCGGGAACGTTGTAACCCAAAGGACGGTGTTGAGGATTCTGGCTCCTAGCCGCTTGAGAGGGGCTCGAACTCCCATTTTACAAGGGATGCCCCTCGTTGGGAGCCCGGATCGTTGTTTTGGTGTCCCCATGACGGTCTTTTCTACTTTATCCGAGGGCAGGTTCCAAGACGGGAGGCCCAGTTCGGTCCTCCAGATCGAACCGGAGCGCCTACTTGTGCCGAATCACACGGCCCTGGACCGATCAGCGCACGAATCCCACTATCTCTTTGCCCTGGCAGGCGAGAAGGCCCGGGACGCGATGCCTGTTCAAGACCACTCCGCCAATTCGCGTACTCTCTACCATGGGGTCCGGCGGGCGGGGCGTAACACTAGGGAACGGTGACTGATGAAACGATGGTGGACCCGGCTGGAGATCCGCTGGCCGCTACGCGCGGCAAGCTTTGTGAGCAGTCGGATCCAGAGGCGGCGGGGCTACTCCGGACGAGCATATTCATACCGCAGAGGTAGCGGGGAAGGCGGCGAGAAGATGCGGTGTTCGTATGGAGCCCGCCGGGGATTAGTCATAGGGTACAGTTCCGGCGCCTCGACCGCCCTCTGATGGGTTTGACAGAGCCGTCTCTGCCGTGGATACTTCGTACCACTTCGGGCGGAACATGGAGGAGTACGCGATGCCGCTGGAGATTATCGACCGACACCTGGGCGACATACTGGTGGTGAGATCGCAAAGGTACGAGGATTTCCGCGGTTTCTTTATGGAGACCTATCGTAAAGACGAGTTCACCGCCTTCGGCGTTCGGGATGAATTCGTGCAGGACAACCATTCCGGCTCAGTACGAAATGTTCTGCGGGGGTTACACTTTCAGTGGGATCCGCCCATGGCAAAGCTCATGCGTGTGACGCTGGGAACAGCTTTTCTCGTGGCGGTGGATATCCGGAAGGGGTCCCCCACGCTTGGAAAGTGGTTCGGAATCGAAGTTTCCGCCAAGAGCGGATTACAGGTGTGGGCGCCGGCGGGATTTGCCCGGGGGTTCTGCGTGCTTTCCGAGTATGCGGAGATCCAATACAAGTGCACGGGGATTTACAATCCCAACGGGGAGTCGGGCATCCGGTGGAATGACCCCGCGATTGGGATTGAATGGCCGGTGACCGTCCCCATCATTTCGCCCAAAGATGCGCATGCCCAGACATTGGAGGAGTGGTTAAAGCGCCCGGAATCTGATCTCCTCAGGTATCGGGCACGTTGAGTATACCCGTGAGAATACTAGTAGCAGGCGGCTGCGGCTATGTCGGAAGCGTGCTTGTTCCACGCTTGGCCGAGCGGGGCTATCGGGTTGAGGTGGTGGACACGCTGTGGTTCGGCAGCCATCTGCCCCAGACCATTCCCGTCAACAAGAAGGACCTATTTGAACTGCAGGAAGGGAACCTTGAGGGGTTCAATCAGGTCATCTTCCTGGCGGGTTTGTCGAACGATCCCATGGCCGAGTATTCCCCCTCTCTCAACTTCATCTACAACGCAGCGGGCCCCGCTTACGTCGCCTACCTCGCCAAGAAGGCGGGGGTGCGACGGTTCATTTTTGCCAGCACCTGCTCGGTTTATGGCTATACCGAAGACACCCTATGCACGGAAGACTCCATGGCGACCTCTTCTTATCCCTATGGGATATCCAAGCTCCAGGGCGAGCGGGCGGTCATGCAGATGGCCAGCGAGCGCTTCTCGGTGATTTGTCTGCGGAAAGGGACGGTGTGCGGGTACAGTCCGCGGATGCGCTTTGATTTAGTGGTGAACACGATGTACAAGACGGCGGTTTCCGACGGCTGCATATATATCTTCAATCCGGAGACATGGCGTCCGGTGGTGAGCATCCAGGACGCGGCCAGCGCTTATATCCGGGCCATAGAGGCTTCCTCCCGCATTTCCGGCGTTTTTAATATCGCCTCCGGCAACTTCACGGTGGGCGAGATGGGCGATATCGTACGCGACCGTCTCCAGCGATTGAGTGGGAAGCGGATTGCTTTGAGCATCGAACATCGCGGTGAATACCGCAGCTACAAAGTCGATATTAGCCATGCCGTGACGACGTTGAGCTTCAAGCCGCGGCATGGGATCGAGGATATCGTGGCCGATCTGTACGAACATGGTGACCAATACGGCGACCTGGAATCCGAGACCTATTACAACATCCGAACATTCCGCAGGATTTTTCCGGTGGGCGCCAGGAGCGGGCCATGGCAACGGTTGCCGTGATAGGGGCCAACGGCCAATTGGGATGTGATCTGTGCGATATCTTCGGGGCCGCCGGATGGGAGGTGGTCGGAGTCACCCATGCGGACCTGGATGTCGTTGACGGTGACCGCGTACGGGCATGGGTGCTTGGTTACCGGCCTGCAGTGGTGGTCAATACGGCCGCCTTTCATAACGTAGAAGCGTGTGAGGCGGATCCATTGCGCGCCTTCCGGGTTAACGCTGTGGGAGCGCGCAATGTGGCCGAAGCCTGCCGCCAAGCGGAGTCCTATTTGATTCATATAAGCACGGACTACGTATTTGATGGTGCCAAACGGACTCCCTACCGAGAGACTGATCTTCCTTTGCCGCTCAACGTCTATGGGAACACCAAGCTGGCCGGCGAGTATTTCGTACTGTCGAGACAGCCAATGTGTGCGGTAGTCAGGACGTCCGGACTATATGGAATGCATCCTTGCCGGGCGAAAGGATGCAATTTCGTTGAGCTGATGCTCAGACTCGCTTCGGAGAAAAGTCAGGTCCGCGTGGTCGACGATGAGGTCCTTACCCCTACCTTCACCCGGGACCTCGCTCGCCAGATTTTGCGCGTGGCAGAAAAGCGTTCGGCGATGGGAGTATGCCATGCCACGAGCGAGGGAGAGTGTTCATGGTTCGAGTTTGCAGCCGCAGTTTTTGAATTGGCCGGTGTCGAGGTGCTCCTTCAGCGAGCTGGTCCCGGAGAGTTTCCCCACAAGGCACCCCGTCCTAAGTATTCGGTATTGGAGAACATGAGACTGAGCAGTCTGGGGCTGAACGTGATGCGTCACTGGAAGGAGGCCTTGCAGGAGTACTTGGCCGCCAGGAGTGGTAGATCGGACGGATAGCGGTATGTCCCACCAGAGGCTTCATATTGCCATTGCAGGCAGCCGGGGGATTCCTTCCGGCTACAGCGGATACGAGACGTTTGCCGAAGAGCTGGCCGTGCGCCTGGTGCGGCGGGGACACCGGGTGACCGTGTATTGCCGCAAGGGTTTTTTTCGAGAGCGGCCACGGCATTATCGCGGCGTGGAATTGATCTACCTGCCGGCCATAAATACCAAGAATTTCAGCACGCTTACTCACAGCCTGGTGACGGTGCTGCACCTCTACAGACACCGCCCGGACATCGTCCTTTTCGTGAATGTGGCCACCGCGCCATTCTGCTGCATGACCCGGCTATACCGAGTGCCGACGGTCTTGAATGTGGACGGCATGGAGTGGCTCCGGCCCAAATGGAGCGCTTTGGGCCGCAAGTACTTCCTCCTTAGTGCGCGGATTGCCCGATATTGCGCCGATCGCGTCGTGACCGATGCATACGCCATGCAGGAGATCTATCAGAGGCAATTCCATACCGATTCGGAAGTTATCGCCTATGGAGCCGAGGAGGGCTTTGCGCAGAACCCGGAGAGGGTGCGTGGATTGGGATTGGAGCCCGGACGCTATTTCTTCACCGCGTGCCGGCTGGTACCGGACAACAATGTGGACCTGCTGGTGACCGCATTCCGTAATTCCAGCGTGCAGATGAAGTATGCACTCGCTGGCGGTACCCCCTACCGCAGCGCGTACGTCGATAGGCTGAAGACTTTGGCCGATGACCGAGTCGTTTTCCTGGGCCATATTGATGACCACGCACTCATTCGCGAACTCCACTGCAATGCGTACGCTTACCTGCATGGTCACCAGTATGGCGGTACCAATCCCACCCTGTTGAAGGCGTTGGCCTGTGGCAACTGCGTTTTGGCGCTTGATACGCCCTTTAACCGCGAGGTACTCGGGCAATACGGTATATTCTTTCCGAAAGACGCCGAGAGGGTGCGGCTCGAGATCGAGGCGGTGGCGGCGGATTCGGAAAAGAGGGATCGGCTTTCCTCTTCTGCCCGAGAGAGAATCCGCCAGCGGTATACTTGGGACTTGGTGGTCGACAAGTATGAATCGCTCTTCCGGCGCTTGGCGGGGTGCTAGCGGGTTCAGTCGAGCCAGCAGGCATTTGTTGCCTTGCCAGGCGGCTGCTCATAGAATCAAATGTGCGGGTGGACGGCCGTGGCGGTTCGTCCTCCCGCCCCGTGGGGTGAACTGATGCGCACAGCGGTCAATAGCTTCTCATATTTTCGACGTTACTGGGCGAACACTGCTGCGTTAGGTGTCGCGGACGCAGTGGCTTTAATTGCCGCCGTAGCCGCTAGCGGCGCGGTCCGCTACCTTTTCCGCGGGCATCATATGATACCAGCATGGAGCTGGCTGCTTATACCGGTCTGGTGGCTGGCTGCAGGGATCACCAAGATGCTTCCCGATTGGGGGCTGGGTCCCGTGGAACATTTCCGGCGCACGGTTCTTTTACTTCTGGGACTTTTCGGGGGTGGGACGGCTGCGGTTTTCTTGAGTAAGGCGGGGGAAGAAGTTAGCCGGCTAACGTTCACCAACGCATTTGTTTTTGCTCTGCTGCTCGTGCCGATGGTGAGGCTTACCGTAAAGCGGTTCCTCATCAGCCGGCGCTGGTGGGGCCTGCCAGCGGTGATTTATGGAAACAACGAGATCGCCCGACAGGTTCTGGAGGCAATGAGGCATGAGACCGGACTGGGATATTTCCCGGTTGGTGCGTTCTATGAGGAGCAGCCGGGTATCCCGAATTTCCTGGACGATTTACCCCGTTTGGGAGGTCTGGAGCAGACGACCGAATCAGCCGCGGTTGCCGTGGTGGCGGCGCGCGACATGAGCAGCGAAGAGCTGGTAAGTCTGCTGGAAGGGCCCCTCGCAGTGTACCAGCGCATAATTATTGTTCCCGATCTTCTCGAAACGCCGACGCTATGGGTTAGCCCGCGGGATTTTCTCGGCGTTCTGGGGCTCGAAGTAACTAGTAACCTCTTGAATCCCCTTGCACGCGTTGCCAAGCGGTTTACGGAGATCCTTCTGGTACTGTTGGTGGCCCCTCTCTGGATACCGGCCTGCTTGATTATCGCGGGTTTGATTGTGCTTGAGGACCGCGCACATCCCTTTTTCACTCAGGAGCGCATCGGTTTGGGAGGAACGCGTTTCCGGACCTACAAATTTCGAACTATGCTGGTCAACGCGGAGGAAGCCCTGAAGCGTGCGCTGGAGGAGCATCCCGAATTGGAGGGCCAGTGGAGCGGCGACTTCAAACTGAAGGAAGATCCCCGGGTCACGAATATAGGACGATTGTTGCGCCGCTATTCCTTGGATGAATTACCCCAGTTTCTGAATGTTCTCAAGGGGGACATGGCATTGGTGGGACCGCGTCCCCTGCCCGCCTATCATCATCATCGGCTTCCGGAAAGGGCTCGGGCTCTTCGAGAAAGAGTTAGACCGGGAGTGACTGGCTTGTGGCAGGTGTCCGGCCGGAGCGAAGCGGGAACCGGAGGGATGGTCAAATGGGATACCTACTACGTCCGTAACTGGTCAGTGTGGCTGGATATGGTCATTATTGTCCGAACCCTCAGGGCGGTAGTGACTGGACGGGGTGCGTATTGAAGTCGCGCGGCTGCGTGGTGGGGGTAGACTGAGGCATGCTGAGGAAATGTGTCTTTTTCGATCGGGATGGCATTGTCAATCGTTCGCCGGGTCTGGGATACGTAACTTGTCTTGAAGATTTCGAGGTACTTCCGGAATTCATAGCAGCCCTCAGGAACGTGAAATCACACGGGTATTTGGCCATAGTAGTCAGCAACCAGCGTGGAGTCGCGCTAGGCAAGATGACCATCGAGACGGTTGACCGCATCCATCGTTTCCTCCGCGAGACTCTCGCTACGGCGGGCTTGGCCCTTGACGCCATATACTACTGCCCGCATGACAACGGTGAGTGTGATTGCCGCAAGCCATCCCCCGGAATGCTTCTACGGGCTGCTGCGGAGTTCGGCATAGATCTGTCAGCCTCCTGGATGATAGGGGATTCATTGCGGGATGTGGTGGCCGGCAAGAGGGCTGGATGCCGCACGGTTCTGGTAGGGGATGAGACTGGAGAAGTGATCCCCGACTATCGCTTGGGCAGCGTCGCGGAATTGCCGGGATTCCTGTCTGCGCACCTGGATTGACTGTAGGGCGGTGTACGTTTGACCGACGAGCTGGTGGTGCGTATATTGGCGCTGACGTGGTGAGCTATCATGGATCATAGAATTGGAGTCTGGCACGAGAGATTGGGCTTGACGGCGCTGGGGCGGCGGGAGGTCGTCCACGCCGCGCTGGTGGCGGTGATAGTGGCGTTGATCTTTTCGATCTTCCACTTCCAGGGAAACACGACCGACGTGCGCGCTTTCGGACGGTCGGCTCTAGTATGGATGGTCCGGCGGTGGACCGAGTCTACCGGCGATTTTTCGCATGGCTGGCTGATCCCGTTCGTGAGTATGGCGGTGGTATGGTTGCGTCGCCGGGACTTGGCGGCGGTGCCCAAGAAGGTCAGCTGGGTGGGGACGGTGGTGGTGTGTGGTGCTCTGTTGCTGCACTGGCTCGGGGCCAAGTCGCAGCAAACGCGGTTGTCTCTGATGGGATTGATTCTATTGATCTGGGGAATACCATTCTACCTTTTCGGGTGGGAATTGGCCAAGAGACTGATTTTCCCCTGCGCTTACCTGATCTACTGCATTCCTCTGAATTTCTTGGATAGTATCACTTTTCCTCTGCGGATCTTCATGGCCGCGGTGACTACGCTACTTTTGAACGGCATGGGGATTGCGGCAGAGCGGTCTGGTTCGGCGATATATTCTTTGGCGGGCGGGGGATTCAGTTTCGATGTGGCTGACCCGTGCAGCGGATTGCGCTCGTTGCTGGCGATGACGGCCCTGACAGCCGTATACGCTAACTTTACCCAGAAGACCCTTGTGAAAAAGTGGATCCTGTTTTTGGCAGCCATCCCCATCGCGGTGGCGGGCAACGTGGCGCGGGTTACCACGGTGGCACTGGTGGCGGAGGCTTTTGGTGAAAAGCCGGCCCTCGGGCTCTACCATGATTATTCGGGTTACGTGGTCTTCGCGGTGGGCATTCTCTTGATGGTCAGTGCCGGCTATTTATTGAACGTTGACTTCCGGGAGGCGTTTGAGCGATGGAAGCAGATGCATACCGGCCGTACTTCTTGATAATCGGTTTGCTGGTGATTACTTCGCTGGCACTGGCGACCACCGTGGATGTAAACTCGACGGATACCGCCGGGATCCGGATGGCGTTGCCGGACCATATCGCTGAGTGGCAGGGAGACGAGATACGTTATTGCCTCAACTCGGCCTGCCAGCGCATCTGGCTGGCCAGCCAGCTTACCAATATGGAGGTTTGTCCGGCATGCGGTGGGCCGCTGGACGGCATGTCATACGCGGAAAGGCGTCTTCTACCCCCGGATACGGTGATCCTTAAGAAGCGGTACACCAATCGGCGAGGAGAGTCCTTGGTGGTCTCCATTGTGCTGAGCGGCAAGGAGAGAGCTAGCATTCATCGTCCTCAGGTGTGCTTGGTTGGACAGGGAAGAGAGATCGTAAAGAGCCGGGTAGTGGAGGTTCCTTTGCAGGGACGTCGTCCTGTGAAAGTCATGCTCCTGGATCTGTTGGTGCATCCGGGAAGGCTCGCCGGGCCGTCACAGCTGAGGGGCGAGTATTATGCCTACTGGTTCGTGGGCAGCGGCCGGGAGACGCCGTTTCACCTTGAGCGGATGTTCTGGATGGCCTGGGACCGTGTTGTCCACAACCTGGCGCACCGGTGGGCCTACATCGCCGTGGCGGGAGATCGCAACCTCTCGGATGATAAGCATGTAGAAAAGGTACGCCGACTTATTCACGATCTGTATCCTCATCTGACACGTACCTAGATCGCCCGCTTACCACATTATGCCGGCCCCTGGTGTCCGAATGAAATTACGGAGGAGGTCAAAATGCCGAAGACACGACCGGTATCCGTAGTGACCGGGGGGGCTGGATTTCTAGGATCGCACCTGTGCGACGCGCTGCTGGCCCGCGGCCACCGCGTGGTCTGCCTGGACAATCTGCTTACCGGGACGGTTGAGAATATCGAGCATCTTGCGGGAAGCGAATCATTCCAGTTTATCAAACACGACGTGACCCAGTATATTTACGTACCCGGGCGGGTGGATTTCATTTTCCATTTCGCCTCACCGGCCAGTCCCGCGGACTACCTGCAGTATCCAATACAAACACTCAAGGTGGGAGCCCTGGGGACCCATAAGGCTTTGGGTCTTGCACGTGCCAAGAACGCCCGATTTATCCTGGCCTCCACTTCGGAAGTCTACGGGGATCCCCAAGTACATCCGCAACCGGAGTCCTACTGGGGAAACGTGAATCCTATCGGCCCACGGGGGGTCTACGATGAGGCCAAGCGTTTTGCGGAGGCCATGACCATGGCCTATCACCGCTATCATGGTCTAGACACGCGGATTGTGAGAATATTCAACACCTATGGTCCGCGCATGAGGTCCAATGACGGCCGGGTCGTGCCCACTTTCATCGTACAGGCGCTCAAGGGTCGGCCACTTACAGTATATGGAGACGGAACTCAGACGCGAAGTTTCTGCTACGTGAGCGACCTCGTCTCCGGAATCATATCTTTGGCGGAAAGCTCGTACCATGACCCGATTAATCTCGGTAATCCCCAGGAGCTCTCCATCCTGCAGTTCGCCGAGACGATTAGCAAGCTGTGCGGGCGGCCGGACCTGCCGATAGAGCACCGGCCCCTGCCGGTGGACGATCCCAAAGTGAGGCAGCCGGATATTTCCCTGGCGCGCGAGATACTGGGATGGGCGCCACAGGTCTCCCTGGAGAACGGACTGGCCGATACCATAGAATATTTCCGCAAGCTGGTCGCCAGCGGCAGAGTATGACACGCTTAGGGAAGCGCTTGCATCCGCGGGGGCATGTATTACAATGCATGCATGATGAGGCTTCGCTATAGCAAGGCTGACGGAACCCAAATGGAGTTCGAGCTCGGAGAACGGCCGGTGACCATTGGTCGGAGTCCGGAGGCCGACGTGGTCATCTTGGATGAGAAGGTGTCCCGTATTCACTGTGGAATCCGCTATTGGGATGGTGATTTCTACATAAAGGATCTCAAGTCAAAAAATGGAACCTATGTCAACGACCGACGCATTGAGGTGGCCAAGCTGCAACCCGGCGATCGCATCCGAGTAGGATCGGTAGTTATGGTATTCGAGCAGGAAGTCCAGCCCCGTCCTGAGGAGGCTTTGGAGGAAGTAGGACAGGAGATGGCCCAGGGGAAGGGTTACAGCACTATTCTCCGGGAGATTGTTCAATCTACCGATGATGGAAGTGGTGCTGCAGCA
>DTYT01000121.1 GCA_012961745.1 Kiritimatiellia bacterium
ATCCTATCGAGCAGGAGGGAACATATCCCCTGCCCGAGGCTCAGGTGGATCGCTTCATGCTGAAGCTCGTGGTTGATTATCCTCGCCGCGACGAAGAAAGGCTTATCCTTGATGCCATGGCGGTCACCGACAAGGGAAATCCGCGTGGATCCCGTGGCGGATCCCTCCGATATACTGGCGGCGCGAGGTGTAATAGACGATATCTACATCGATGAGAAAATCAAGGATTACATTCTGAATATCGTATTTGCCACACGGCGGCCGCGGGACTACGATCTTCCCCTTGCACAGTTCATCCGATACGGCGCGTCACCTCGTGCCTCAATCTACCTCGCGATCGCCGCCAAAGCTCAAGCCTTTCTCAACGGGCGCGGCTACGTGGTTCCCCAGGATGTCAAATCAGTGGCGCACGACGTGTTGCGCCACCGGCTCCTGATATCCTACGAAGCCGAGGCCGAAGATCTCACCTCCGACGACCTCATCTCCCGTATTCTGGAATCACTGCCTGTACCCTGAACATACCAAAGTGGTGATACCGCATGATACCGGCGGACATAATAAGGAAAGTCAATCGCATACGAATCCGCACGCGTAAGGCGGTTATCGAGTCCTTCGCCGGGCACTACCACAGCGTCTTCAAGGGACAGGGCATCGAATTTCACGAGGTCCGGGAATACTATCCCGGCGACGATATCAGATGGATCGACTGGAATGTCACCGCCCGCATGGGACATCCCTATGTGAAAAAATTCATCGAGGAGAGAGAGTTGACGGTTATGCTCCTGCTTGATCTCAGCCGCTCTCTCGCCTTCGGAAGTGGCCGCCAACTGAAGCGTGAGACTGCAGCCGAAGTTGCGGCGGTGCTCGCATTTTCCGCGGTGCTCAACAGCGATCGCGTCGGAGCCGTCCTGTTTACCGACCGTGTCGAATTGTTCACCCCTCCCCGCAAAGACACCCGACACGTACTACGGATGATCCGCGATATCCTGTTTTTCGAGCCCCGCTCGTACGCCACCCGTCTCAGCACTGCTCTGGAGTTCCTTAACCGCGTCACCCGCCGCCGCAGTACATGTTTCCTGATCAGCGACTTTCTCACAGAAGAAGATTTCTACCGGCCGCTATCCATAACCGCGCAGCGGCATGATCTGGTCGCAATACGCATACTCGACCCCCGTGAACTCACCTGGCCCAAATGCGGCCTCGTGGAATGGGAAGACCTCGAAACAGGAAACCGCTGCCTGACCGACACCGCGTCCCGTCATGTCCGGCAGGTGTTCTCGCGGAGCCGCCTGTCATTCTCCCGCAGACTTAGGGAGACGTTCGCTTCACAAGACATTGACTTCCTGGAACTCAGAACGGATGAACCCTACGACCAGGCCCTTCTGAACTTTTTCCGCCTCAGAGAGTTACGCTACCGCCGATGAGTGCTACCTCCCATCCACACTCTCCTGCCTTACCGGACACATCCCTGCGCACCCTGCATCCCACAATCCCCTTGTTTGCCACCGCGCTATCACTCTGCGCGCTCACCTTCGCGGTCTCCTGCTCCCGCCGCCAGAGTCCCCCTCCCACTACGCCGGCTGTCTCTTGCAGTCTCTCCACCAACAGCGCCCTGATCGGTGACCCGGTACAAGTGTCACTCCAGGCAACTCACCCGTCCTCCGTGTCAGTCCGGTTCCCACCTCCGCAAACGGATGAGAACCTTGAGATCTCGGGCGCCCGCAGAGAAGAACACATCTTGCATTCGGACTGGACACAGACCCGCATCACTTACACGGTGCAGCCATTCCACACCGGCACCTTTAGCATCTTCCGGGATACTTCCGTGCATTTCTCGTCCCCCCACACCAACTATTCTCTCCGCTTCACCTGCCCGCCTCTTCACGTGGTAAGCCTCATCCCGGGCACCAACCTCCCCCCACTCAGACCCCTCAAAGGACCGTATCTCCCGCGCATGTCCCTCTTCGTCTCACACTTCAAAGCCCTTCTTGTTCTGGGCTTGGTGATGCTCCCTATTCTATCCGCAGCATTAATACTCCTGCGTCGTCGCCGGATGCCAGAGGCCGCACCTGCCGTTGCCGAGAAGGCGCCCCACGAGATCACCCTCGAAGCCCTCCGCCAGTTGCAACAGTCCCAACTCATGAATGCACCTGACGCGGAACCCTTCTATGTCAGACTGTCCCAGATCATCCGCGACTACATCGAACCGCGCTTCGGTATCCGTGCCCCCGAGCTGACTACCGAAGAGTTCGTCAGAGAAGCGGCCCAGTCGGTCTCCCTCTCCGGGTCCCATCGTCTCCTCCTCGAAGATTTCCTCAAGGAAGCGGATCTGGTAAAGTTTGCCTGCTTCCGGCCCGATCCGTCGGCACGGCAGCGGGCCATGAACGCGGCAATCCGTTTCGTGCAGGACACAACCCCGGAACCGCAGGTTTTCAACGTTGAGGCTCGCTGATCCAGTCTGGTTGTTTGCGATTCTGCTCGTACCGGTGCTGGTGTGGTTCCGATACCGGCGAGGGCACTCGGCCGCGGTGTTCTATAGCAGCTCCCGCGATCTGGTTGACCTCCCAGGCTCCCTGCGCATACGTCTTCACCTCCTGCTGCCCTTCGTGTACACCGCGGCCTTGCTATCGGTCATTGTCGCTGCAAGCCGCCCGCAGAAGGCGCTAGGCACCAGAATAATCCCAAGTAGGGCTATCGATATCGCGCTGGTCATGGATATCTCGACCTCCATGCGGGCAGAGGATATGGGAGACGAAGGGGAACGGCTCAGCCGCATCGAAGCTGCTAGAAGGGTCGCCAAGGATTTCATAAGACGCCGACCGCATGACCGGATCGCCCTGATTGCATTCGCCGCCATGCCCTACACAATGGCCCCGCTCACTCTGGATCATGACTGGCTGATCACCCGCCTCGAAGAACTGCGTACAGGGATGATCGAGGACGCTACGGCAATCGGTGATGCGCTTGGATCGGCTCTGAACCGCCTGCGGTCCAGCAAGGCCAAGTCCAGGCTTGTTGTCCTTCTCACGGACGGGGTGAACAACGCTGGGATCCTTGATCCCCTTCTGGCGGCGGAACTGGCCGGCTCCCTGGGAATCAAGGTCTACACCGTAGGCGTGGGCACCCGAGGTTGGGCTCCGTATCCGGTACGCGATACCTGGGGGAAACTTCGCTACGTGCCACAGCGTGTTGAGATCGACGAGAATCTCCTGCGAGATATAGCCGTCACCACCGGGGGGAGGTACTTCCGCGCCGCCGATATCCGAACTATGAGGCAGGCCTATGCAGAAATCGACCGTCTCGAAAAAACGGAGTTGAAAGTGAAGTACTACACCAGGTACGAGGAACTTTTTCCGTGGGCGCTGCTGGCGGCGGTCCTTCTCCTGGCCGCGGAGAAAATCCTTGCGCTCACAGTGGCGGTGAGAATCCCATAAGCATAATGCACTGGGCTCATCCAGAACGCTTGGTCTGGCTGTGGCTTGTTCCTCCTTTGGGATGTCTTCTGGCTTGGGGTCTCGCAAGACATCGCCGTCTTCTCGAGAGACTGATCCAGTCGGGACTCCACCCCCGCGTGATTCCCGGCTACAGTTATGCCCGCCGCCGTACCGCGAACCTCTCGTGGCTTCTTGCCGTTACGCTACTCCTGCTTGCGCTGGCACAGCCACAATGGGGGTTTCACTGGCAGGAAGTGGAACGCAAAGGGCTGAACATCCTGTTTGCCCTTGATGTCTCCAAAAGTATGCTGGCACAGGATTTCAGACCCAGTCGGCTGCAGCAGGCGAAATGGGGAATTGTCGACCTCATCGACTCCCTGCAGGGCGATCGGATCGGCTTGCTGCTGTTTGCCGGCACCAGCCATCTGGCATGTCCCCTGACATTCGACTACGACGCTTTCATGATGCTTCTCGACGACGCCTCGGTCTTCTCGGTTCCGCGGGGAGGCACCGCCATTGAGCACGCCCTGCGGCACGCCATACGCATCTTCCGAAAGGATCAGTCCGGTGCGGATCACGCCCTGATCCTGATCACCGACGGAGAAGACCATGAAGGGTCTCCATTAAGATGTCTTCCCGAATTGAAGAAAATGCACGTCAAGATTTTCACGGTCGGAGTCGGTACGCCTCAGGGTGAACTGGTCCCCATCACCGATGCACACGGTAATTCATCGTATCTCAAGGATAGGTCCGGCAACGTCGTCAAAAGCAAGCTCCGCGAAGATATCCTCAAGAAACTGGCCCGGGAAACCGGCGGCTGCTACGTAAGAGCCGTCCCAGGCGATCTCGGACTCACTCGCCTCTACAACCAGCGGCTGGGGAAAATGCGACGGGCCCGGATTCGGTCCCGTCGGGTACGGATATATTACGACCGCTACCAGCTCTTCATCTCTGGCGCACTCCTGCTGCTCGCCTTCGAAGCATGGTCATCCCGACAAATACAGCGGAGAAAGCTGCGATGAGAGCCGGAAATCCACCGCCGCTGAGCTTTCTGCAAACCGCCCTCCTGCTCTGGATGTGCTTTGCGATTCCCTGCGCCCGCGCAACGGAAGCTACCGCGCGATCCCTGTTGGAAAAGGCGGCCTCCGCCCTTGACTCGGGCAGATATGAAGAGGCGGAGCGCCTATGTCTTGAGGCCCGTTCGCAATTGCCACCTGGCAGCCCCCTTCGTGCCGTAGTCGAGTTCAACCTGGGACTCGCCCTCTGCAAGCGCGGGAAGAATTCGGATGCCGAACAACTGTGGACAGACGCCGCACACACAACGGATCTGACGCTTCAGGCCATGACGTCCTATAACCTTGCCCACATCTACCTCGAAAAAGCGCAGGCAGCAATTGCCCGTAAGGACCCCGCCGCCGCCATGAACCTTCTTGACCGCGCGATCAGCCACTACCGTTACGCCTTGCGGGCCACTCCGCGCGATCTGGACGCGAAGATCAACTATGAAATCGCATTACGTCTCAAAGAGCACATCCGTCGTGAAATGACGCCCCCTGCCAGCGGTTCCGCTGCGCGTCGCCAAAAGTTCAAGGAAAAACAAGGCCCTACCCCTTCCCCCGGCCAAACGGCTCAGCAGCGTAGGGTAGGCGAGTCACCCCCACGTGCGGAGCAAGGCGCCTCGCGCAGCGCCCAGCCGTATCCCCGATCCCAGCCTCACTCTCGCAAGGAACCCGAGCATCTCGGGCCGGCCCGCAGTGCGGCACCATGGAAGGCGCTTCCCACAGAGTCCGCACGCGCTATCCTTGATGCCATCCGGGAGGACGAGAAGGCACGGCGCAGCACTGCGCGGTTGATCATGTCGCGCCCGACACCTGTCGAAAAGGACTGGTAAGGTATGAGTTGTTCTCGGTTCAGAAAATCTCGCCATCTGGCCGCTAGAGGCATATATCGCCTGACTATTGCTTTCACTGTACTTGTCCACTTCGCGGCCTCAACTGCCGCCGGGGCCCCCACCGCTATCGTCGCGCACGTCTCTCTGGAGCCGAACGTCGTTGAGCCGGGCGAGCCGGTCACCTACATAGTCAGCGTTCGCGGCGTCAAATCGCTCTCGCCCCCCGAGATCTCCTTTCCCTCTGGTCTGCAACCTTTCGGTGCACCATCCCGAGAGTTCAGCTTCTATATGGATAATCGCGGGCAGCATACCACGACTTCCTTCCGTTACCGCTTACTCCCCACTGAACCGGGTGAGTTCACAATAGGACCTTTCTCATGGTCGCAACGCGGGAGGGAGATCCACATCCCTGCCGTTCGGCTTAAAGTAGTCGGCCCGCAAGGCGAGACGGCCTCCGCCCCGACCAATGCCGCGCCACCACTTTTCGCGAGAGTCTCCATATCACCAGCTCGTCCATACGTCGATCAATGGTGCGAGATAACCATAGAATTGTTCCGCCGCGGCGTGGAACTGACTGACGATATCCAGATACTTAATCTCCCGGAAAAGGGAATCGCTGTGACTCCCCTCCGCGAATTGACCCCTCAACGCCGCACTGTCCAGGGCCGCGTCTACGACGTGCGCCGTTTTCGAGGGTTTGCTCGGTTTTCCACTGCCGGTGAATATCGATTCGCGCCGGCAGTTAGAGTTCAGGTCATCGTGCCCCCCAAAAGGCGAACCGGCCCCGGCAGTCCGTTCGGCTCAACCTTTTTTCCGGATCTGGCCGACTTCTTCTTTGAAGGGGTGCAGACTCACCCGTATGTCGTGCAAGCCCCCCGGGTGTCGATTCAATGTCGCAGTCTTCCCAAAGAAGACCGCCCCCGGTTCTTCCGCGGGGCGGTAGGCGATTTCACTTTGGACGTCCGACTCTCGCCTACCAACGTCTCCGTGGGCGACCCGATTACCGTGACCGTTACGGTCTCCGGCACCGGAAACGTCGAAACCGTGACCCTTCCCGCCTACAGCCCCGGGAAAACTTTCAGAGTGTATGATGCAAAATTGATCAAGAAGGATCTTTCGCCCGACGGTATGTGGGGAAGCAAAATATTCGAAATGGTGGTAATGCCCACCACCACCAATGTGACGTCATTGCCCCCATTCCGCTTCGCATACTTCGATCCCGCAACCGAGCGCTACCGGGTTCTTCAGCAGGGCCCGTTCCGCATCCATGTCAGCCCTCAGATCCCGGTCCCCGATTCATTGGAAACCGGAACACCGGCGGCGCAAAGTCGCAGGATCCTCGGTGAAGACATTATCTTCATCAAGGCCAAGCCCGGACACCTGTTACCCCTCGCCTGGCTCCAGCCCCCGTTCCGGATAAGATTGATCTGGGTAAACAGTATCCCTTTACTGGTTCTCCTGGTAAGCTGCTACGCCAGTCTCCGCCGCGCCGCCATGCGCGACGGCGTCTCCCGGAGAGAGCGGGCACCCGCCGCCGCCCGCAAAGCCTTGAAAGAAGCCGAAAAGCACTTAAGACGAGAGCATGTAGAGGAGTTCTACCGCCTGCTTTGCAAGGCCGTCAATACCTACTTTGCCGAAACGCTGCAACTTGCTCCCGGGCACATCAGCCCTGATCTCATTATACATAAGATGCAGGAAGCCGGTATACCTCAGCCGATCCTTCGCTCTGCCCGGGAGGTCTTCGACCGGATCGACACCATTCGCTACGCTCCCCGCGAGCAAAAGATCCCCGCTACAAAGGCCGACATGCGACGTGATCTGGTTCAGATTCGGAACATTCTGATACGATGCCGGAGGTCAGGCATATGACACTGGCTGTCCGAAGGACTCTACCGCCGGAATATCCCTTACCCTGCCCCGTATGCCTCATATCCTTCTTGATCCTCTGCCTCGCTCTTCATGACGCCCGGGCTGTCGTTCCGCAATCCGACGTCATGGCCTCGTTCAATGCCGCTTGTCGGGCCTACGAGAAGGGAGATTATGA
>DTYT01000122.1 GCA_012961745.1 Kiritimatiellia bacterium
AATCCCTGCCATGCCACGAGACCGTTCCATAGCGAGGGCTCGGAATCCTCATAGGGATTCTTGCTCAACCGCCGCGGCTCGGTGCCGTCCCACAGGTAGATATCCGCATCCAGCCCAGCGTAGCCTTCCCAGGCGACCATATCGCCCCATACCACCGGCGATACGTCGTCATAATCATTACTCGTGATCTGCAGTGTGATGTCCTGATCACGGTCGTAAAGGAAGATTTCGTAATCATGGCCATCCCATCCATACCACGCAACCCGGCGCCCTTGGACGCGCGGAGTGAGATCATAGTAGTAGTTGGTCGTAAGCTGTAGTCGGGTTCCACTATCCCAGAGCATTATTTCCCAACCAAAAGGCCAGCCACGTGCTTTCTGCCACGCCACCAGATTCCCCCAAACGGATGGCCCGATATCGTTCCTCATATCCCTGGTCAGGCGCTTGATCTCGCCCCCCTGCCAGAGGCAGATCTCTGCGTCTCCACTGGGATGTCGGCGTGGGCCACTCAGGTTTGTGACAACGGTCTCCACCGCGCCCTGCGCGGGATTGGTGCCGGGACCCACAAACCACTGCTTGCCTATGCTCCCTCCCGCGCCGTCTGGTTCACAGCGGGCAAGATAAGTCGCGTCCAGTTCTTCCGGCTCTTCGGGATTGCGCGGGGGATCCTTCATTACCCAAGTCAGGTCCCCCGCGATCGTACCAAAAGTCCCGACCCACACCAGCGAGCCACCGGATGCTTGGGGATGCATATTGGCAGACTCGGGTTTCATTGATCCGCCAGTCAGCGACCTCCGCTCGCCGTCCACGTACACGAAGATCTCGGAGCGTGAATCACCCGACTCGGTCACGCCGTAAGATGACCAGGCAACGATGCCGTCAGCGCTTATCGTGGGGTCGCGATTCACGAGCGACTCATCAGCAATCTGCTCGATGCGGTACCCGCCAAACACTACTATCGGCACAGAAATTACCGCTGCAGCCGATAAACTGATACTGATTCTCACCATCACCCCCGAACCGACTTCCAGGCCAGATACATGGCGCATGTTATCCCATATTATTCCACAAGGCAACCTCGGGAATAGGCGGCCAGTACAGTTCGTCACGCGGCCCCGACAGTCATGCCGGCTCCCGACGGAGAACCGCCTCCAACGTGGTGTTCCGGATTGCAACACAGCCGATTTAGTGTATCTTCGTCAACCTGTCCGCCGTGAACCCAGGATGCCCGGGCCGAACAAGCGGATAACATGATTGATCTGCATCTCCATTCCAGCAGATCCGATGGGACCCTTTCCCCTGCGGGGCTGGTAGAACGGGGGCGTCAGATGCAATTGACCGCCTTGGCCCTCACCGACCACGATACTACCGCAGGGCTGGACGAGTTTCTCGCCGCCGCCAACGGGACCGGTCCACTGGCGCTTCCCGGTGTGGAGATCAGTGCAGAATGGCATCCCGGCACTATGCACGTACTCGGATATCTTGTGGACCACCATTCAGACGCCCTGGAGAGGACGCTGGTATGGATCAGGCAGGGACGCAGTGCAAGGAACCGCCAGATATGCCGGCGCCTGAATCAGCTGGGCTATGACATACGCTGGGAGGATGTCGCGGAGCTGGCGGGGGGTGACGTGGTGGGGCGTCCGCACATTGCCGAAGCACTCGTCAGACGCGGTTACGTTGCAACTGTGCGGGAGGCATTCGACAATCTTCTCGCCGAGGGACGCCCGGCATATGTTGGCCGGCGGAGACTTCCCCCGGAAAAGTGCATAGACGTCATCCGTGCGTCCGGTGGCCTGGCGGTCTTGGCCCACCCCCTGACGCTGGATTTGGAAGAATCGGCGCTGATCAAGCTGGTCGGGGAGCTGGCGGCGCGGGGGCTGGACGGAATTGAATGTTACTACCCCGAGCACCCGCAAGAATACGTAGCCTGGCTCCTGAGGATTTGCGAGCGATTCGATCTGATCCCGACTGGAGGAACCGATTTCCACGGCGACAATTCGTCCGGAATCGAGATGGGAATCGGGGCCGGCGATCTTGCCATCCCCGATAATCTCGTGGACCGCCTTTTCTCAAGGTGGCAGCGGGGGAATGCCGGAGACAACCGGCTGATGGCGGAGACTTCATAATTGCAGGTGAACTGCGGTGCTCCAGCGTCTACGGAATCCTGGAAGGGGGGGCATGCAGCGGGTAGAATCCCACTGGCGGCCCCAGGATCACCGCGGCCACTACCGCCTCACGCAAGTCATGCCGGTCCCTGAATTCAGGGCGGTACCGGCCCCTGAAAGCTGTCTCTATACCCGTCGGATGCACCGGACATATGGGGACGTTGAGCGACGAAAAGGAGCCGATTCCGGAACGGGGCATCGGCATTGTTATCAGGGCCGTCGGAGCTGTCGTGCGCGGATAACGTCGAACATAACCTTCGTCTGAGAATTCCCTTTTTTTCGGAGGCGGCTGTGCGATTTCCGCGGTGCTAGGCTTTCTCTGCGGAGCGGGTTCGGTATGGGGCGTCTCTTCTGCAGTGCTTCCGGGTGACGGAGGAACGGTTTGCTCGGGCGGAATGGGTACAGGAACCTCTACCCTTACCCCGGTGATTTCGCGGATAATCCTGGCGAGGCGGTCCTCCTGCGGCGGCTGTTCGTCGATCGTCGTCCCAGCGTTCCGTGTGCGGCGCTGCACCATTCGGGCTACCACCTGGACCACTGTCCAGATAAGCGCGATAAACAGCCAGACCAGCAGGTCCGCGCTTCCTTCGGCTCTGAGAAGCATCATGGCGGTGTCCCTCCTGCCCCGCCTGCAGGCAGGACCGGCGAAGCCGCACTTCAGGACTACTTCCGAGTCTTACCCTTATTTTCTTCTTCTCCCGACTGCGAGAGTGATTCGCGCATGGCCGTATCCGCCAGGATATTCTGCATGCGGTAGAAATCCATCACGCCCAGGTTTCCCTTACGGAAGGCTTCGGCAATCGCCAGCGGCACCTGCGCCTGGGCCTCAATGACCTTGGCCTGCATCTCCTGGACCCGTGCACGCATCTCCTGTTCCGCGGCGATAGCCATGGCCCGCCGTCCCTCGGCTTCTGCCTGACGCAGCTTCTTGTCGGCTTCGGCCCGCTCGGTCTCCAACAAGGCCCCGACGTTGGCGATCTCCCGCGCTCCGCTGACTCCGGCTACACTTACGTCGGCGATATCAATGGAAACGATCTCAAAAGCTGTCTGGGCGTCGAGGCCGCTCTCCAGCACCTTCCGGCTGATGTGATCGGGATTTTCCAGTACATCCTTGTAGGTTCCCGAGGATCCAATAGCGCTTACGATCCCCTGGCCGACACGGGCAATAATAGTTTCTTCCGTAGCTCCCCCGACCAGCCGTTCGAGATTTGCACGCACTGTGACACGGGCCTTCACCAGCAAGCGGATGCCATCCTTGGCGACCGCATCCAGCATGCCGATTCCCCGGCTGGGGTCAGGACAGTCGATAACCTTGGGATTGACGCTGGTGCGCACCGCGTCATATACGTCGCGTCCTGCCAGATCTATGGCCGCCGCCCGCTGAAAGCTCAACGGGATGTTCGCCTTGTCAGCAGCGATCAGTGCCTGAACCACATTGATCACGTTACCACCGGCCAGATAGTGTGCTTCAAGCTGGTCAGTACTGATGTCGAGCCCCGCCTTTACTGCGCGGATACGGGCATCGACGATCAAGGCGGGCGGAACACGCCGCAGCTTCATGCCAAGCAGATTGAAGATGCTTACCCGCGCCCCGGACATCCAGGCACGCACCCACAGCTTCAGAAAGTAGAAGAAGATACCCACCATCAGCAGAATCGCTATGGCGATCACTACGGTCAGGATTGTCAGCAATTGTCCCAGCATCGTCGTCCTCCTTACAACTCACAGGCCAAGGTTTGTGAACACGCCCTACTCAGGATGGTACCCGCTCTCTCCGACTTCCTGCAAGAAAAGTCCGCTCAGAACGATACCAGCAGATCAGCACCGCACCCATACCCGTGCTGGTACAGAAAGTCCATACCCCTACTCCCAGATTAGGGATCAGGGCCGATGCGTAGATAGTCGCCAGCCCGGCTACGAGTGTCAGTAGACGGGCGGCATTCCCGCGGAGTTGCGACTTGGACAGCAATAGCATGCCGACCGCGTAGGCACTCACCAGCTTGCCGATCACAAGCAGGATGATGTAGATGCATGCCGCCGCCAGTCCCAGCGGAAACCCGATTACAGAAAATAGCGCGCTGAAGATCAGCACGGGTGCCAAAATCAGAACGGCCAGTCCGACAAGCATGCAGCGCAGTAGAGACGATTGCCACACCGCCGCCGCCCGTGCCGATCCCGCTGGAAAAACGAAAACCCATACGATGCCTACAAGTATCGCCGCTGCGAGAAAGAAGGCCTGCGACAGCAGCCGCTGGGCAGTGCCCACTACCCGTTGTCCCTGCCGAGCGCCCGGGGCTCGTAGAGCTTTCCGTCTCACATTTCCGTGTACCTCGACCCCATCAGGCACGAGGAGCTCCCGCCCACCGGAGAGCTCGTAAATCACATCGCCCCCGATATCAGTACCCTGCAGCAGCACCACGTCTTCCGCGATCAGCCGCAAATTCCCGGCTATCTGCCCGCCTACCGTAACCCTTTTCCCCATCAGGTACGCGTGCCCTTTCACGTTTCCCGTCAGGATTATGCTTTCGGCGGCCATAGCCACGTCACCCGAGACGGATGCGGCGGAAGTCACCTCAGCGGCAAGGGGGGTCAGCACCAACACATTGCCACCGACCGGCCCGCCAACCGTCTGCTGCTCCAGCCCTACCAGATGCAGGTCGCCTGCAATCGTTCCGGTGATGGAAGCCAGCCGGGATAAGCACCATAGATCCCCTCCTATTCGGCCCCCGATGATTACCTCATTCGCCGCGACAATGAGGTCGTCGCTCACGATCCCCTGCAACTCCGCGGTGGAGGCGGCCGTCCATAGCTGGCCGGTGACCGTCTGGCCCTTTTCCAGGAGATAGTCGGTGCCCATGAACCGGTTGAGTCGTGCCCCCGCCACGGGACAGTCCGCCGCCAGGCAAGCCGCCGCCAACAACATGGTTCCCCAGGCGGCGCCGTGACCCCTCATTCGGCGCAGTCCTCCCTTTCAGGGGCGATGGGGCGCACCATTACCCGGTTTCCACTGACATTAATGACCTTGACCTTGACCCCCTTGTCCACCCATGCGCCTTGCGCGACCACATCGTACCGGCGTCCCTCTATCATGGCCACTCCTGCAGGACGTAGACTGGTGAGCGCCGTGCCCGCCTTTCCTGTCAGCCGGTTGAGATCTTGCCGCTGGGCATGAAAATTCCGCCCGTCGCGAGCCAGTGTAAGCGAGCGCCCCACCGTTGTCCGGGGGAAATATCGGATCCATAAAAAGATGCAGATGCCCAGCAAGATAATAATTCCCACGGCAACGAGAAAGGCGGTCTGCGGGGGGAAGATGAGGAAGCCGATGATAACCGCCGCCGTCAGCGCCGCCGCCCCTATCAATCCAAGCACCCCCCCCGGCACGTAGATTTCCGCGCCGATCAAGAAAAGTCCGCCCAGCAGAAGTATGACAAAGACAGTCAGACCCTGCTCATGCATGACGGCCTCCCTCTTCCTCCGTCCCCGCCTCCAGCGGCTCGACAAGGACGCGCCCTTCGCGGCTTCCTACCACCCGGATCCGGGAACCTGCCTCGACATAAAGTCCCTCGGTCACTGCGTCCAGGATTCGTTCCCCTATTCTGACCGAGCCGGACGGTCTCAGCGCGTTTTCTACGACGCCCTCGCTGCCTGCCGGAGGAAGGTCGACTTCCACGGCACTATAGCCCGCCTCCCTGCGGGCAGCTTGGTCGAGCACCAGGATCCCGGCCAGGCGGGAGCGCGGAAGGAACTTTCCCACGAAGTACGCACCGACGGCAGAAGCGAGCAAAGCAATGGCGAAATTCCGCAAAGGAACCTGAAGCTGCTCCCAGTCGGGGAGAACGTACCACGGCATTCCGGGATAGCGCTGCACCATTGCGGCCAGCAGACCCCAGCACATAAAAAAGAGCCCCAGTAGTCCCGCCACCCCGAATCCGGGGAGAATCAGTATTTCTATCGACAACAATGCGACCCCCAGAATAAAGAGAGCGAGGTCCTCCACGCCCGCCAACCCCGCAATATGATGTCCCCAGAAGAAAATCGCCAGCGAGAGCGCACCCAGAATACCGGGAACTCCGAAGCCCGGTGTCTGTATCTCAATGTAGATTCCCAAAAGTCCCGCCATGAGGAAAAGCGGAGCAAGCGCAGCGATGAACCGTGCGATACGTTCAGCCGGCGTGATCTCGAGCCGCACAAGCCCTTTCCCCCGTAGTCCAGCTGCCTCAAGCATCTGTTCGAGACTGTCTACGGTTCCTTCGGAGAGTAACCGCTTCCCATCCGGCGGCACTACCCGGGACGCCTCCCGATCCGTCAACGTCAGCAACTGTCCTTTCGGCGCAAGCACCTCGTCTCCCACTCGGTACTCCAGCTCCCGGCGCACCATTGCTTCTGCCAGCATCGGATCATGACCGCCTTGTTCGGCGGCTGCCCGTATGAGCGCCGCGACGCCGGACACCAGCTTTTCCTCAAGTGCTTCCCCCGGTTCCTGTACCCCCCCGAAAGGCGACATGATTATGGGCATCGCGTCGCCGATCACGCTTCCGGGGGCCATGTAGATATGCTTGGTAGCCAGCGCGATAATCGCACCCGCCGAGAACGCCGAATGGACTACGTAGGTATAGGTCGGCACGTGGGCCCCGGTTATGATCCTGACGATCTCTTTCGCTGATTCGAGGGTTCCTCCCGGCGTATCCATCTCGAACACAATGGCAGATGCACGAACCTCGTGGGCTTGGCGGACGCCTCTTCGAATTACGTACAGCAGAGCGGGTTCGATCATGCCCTTAATCGGGATCACAAGCACCGGTGCCTCGGTCGTGCCCGTTGATGGGGACGCCGCCACCGGAGTCGGGGGGATGCTCGCCAGAAGCGCAACGGCAAGCGGAAAAGCCAGGCCTGAGCATTGATGTGTACTTTTCACTGCCCCCAAGTATAGTATCTTCGCCGTTGTCCAGAAAGCCATTACTTTCATCTGACCAATGGTAGAAGCGCAAACCGTGGCACTGGTGACCGGCGGGGCCGTGCGGATCGGTGCCGCGATCAGCCTCCGCCTTGCCAGGGCAGACATGCTGGTGGTGATCCACTATCGGAAGTCGTCTTCCGAAGCAGAGGCCCTGCGGGAGGAAATAGTCTCTGCGGGCGGGCGAGCGGTGACCTTGCAGGCCGACCTTCATTCCGCTGAGGCATGTGCACAATTGATCCAGCGCGCGGGGGCGCAATGCGGGCATATCAACTACCTGGTCAATAATGCGGCTGTCTTCCGCAGGGACGCGGTCAGAGACTTCAGCATCGCGGAAGCACTGGAGCAGGTATGGCTGAATGCTTGGGCTCCGCTGATATTGACCCGGGAGTTCGCCCATCGTTGCCCGCCAGGGGGTGCGGTCGTCAACCTCCTCGACCGCAGGATCCGCCGATTCGACCGGGCCCACTTCAGCTACGGCGTCAGCAAGAGACTGCTGGAGGAGTTCACCTATATCTGCGCGCTGGAATATGCACCGGAGATCCGCATCAATGCGGTGGCCCCGGGCGCCGTGCTGCCGCCTCGCCGGCCCCCTGAAGAACCGGCTGTTTCAGCCGGAGCCGCCCCCCTGGGGATCCATCCCTCGCCCGAGGACATCGCTGACGCCGTGCACTTCCTCCTTACCCGGACTGCCGTTACCGGTCAGATGATTTTCGTGGACGGAGGCCAGCATCTCCATGGACAGATCTTCTAGTGGGCTGGAGCCCCTTTGCGGTCATGTTCAGATGCAGGGGCTACGGGTTGCCTGCCGGATCGGCACCAGTGCGGAGGAAAGAGGGCACCCTCAAGATGTAGTCATCGACGTTGACCTTGAGGTTGACATTTCTGCCGCCGTCAGGTCGGACCACCTTGGCGACACGGTTGATTACCGCGAGCTTCGTAATCGGATCATCGCCGCGGTCGGGGACGTCGAGTTCAACCTGCTCGAATCGCTGG